>SKHJ01000048.1 GCA_007116965.1 Candidatus Kaiserbacteria bacterium | reverse complement strand
GGGACATAAAATGGTTAGGCTTTAGTCTAACACGTTTACGAAATCAGTCTCATGTTTTTTGTCAAGACTTGATTTACACAAGTTCTATGTCCGTATTGGATATTAGGGTTACTCTGTAGTAGGCTTGTAGTTTGTTGGCAGCATAATAAGATGAAGTTAATACATGCAAGATTGTAAAAAAAAAAAATACATTGCGTTTATTATGATGATGCCACCTGGAACGATTAGGAGCGTCAAGGCACTCACAAAAGAACATTCCATTCAGTATGAGCCATTGTTGCTCTGGGATTCACGCATTAGGCGCAATGGTAAGTACGATGGTATTGCAACTGTTCTCGAGTTCGATTTTTCTAAGCCTTGGAAGATAGCAGAGGCGTTGTTGCCGTATCAAGGTTCGTTGGTGGCTGTTACCTGTGGTTCTGACGATCATATTTCAAGATTGGCTGATGTAATTCCTCATGTGCCTTATCTCCGCACGCCTACTACAGAATCTTTGCGCTGGGCTACAGATAAGTATGAAATGCGAAAACGACTGCGGCTACATGATAGAAGAAACACTCCAAAATTTACGTGGATAAAAGAAAACAGCAAGAAGGAGCGGATGCGTGTCATTGAGAAGATTGGTTTTCCAATGATTGTTAAACCAACTAATCTTGGGTCAAGTCTGCTTGTCTCGATTTGTTATCACGAGGAGGAGCTTGAAAAAACCTTAAAAACTGTCTTTCGAAAGATAAAGAGTCTCTATGATAGCGGTAAACGGACCGAGACACCAAAGATCATTACCGAAGAGTTTATGGATGGTGATATGTACTCTGTTGACTCATACGTTAACAGCGTAGGTACAGTTTGGCACTGTCCTTTAGTACGAATAGTTACTGGCCGAAATATTGGGCATGATGATTTTTATAACTATAAACAGATGACCCCAACAGCACTAAAACAAAGTACTGTTGAAAAAGCCCAGCGAGCAGCAGAGACGGCCATCCATGCCCTCGGTCTTAGAAGTACAACCGCTCACGTGGAACTTATGAAGATCGACGACGAGTGGAAAATAATCGAAGTTGGACCGCGAATGGGTGGATTTAGGGGGGTCTTGCATGAGTTGAGTTGTGATATCGATCACGCTGCAAATGATGCTCTTATACGCATGGCCAAAAAACCAGTGATCCCTAAAAAGTGTAAAGGATATGCTGTTGCGATGAAATGGTTCACTAAGGCAGAAGGAGTAATTCTTGAGATGAAGGGAGTAAAAAAACTTGAAGAACTAGAGTCTTTTCATAGTATTACCATGAACAAAAAAGTGGGTGAAAAGGCATTGTTATCAAAAAATGGTGGTAGATCTATTTTTAACCTTTTTCTTTATAATGAAGATAGGTCAAAATTGTTAGCAGATATCCGCCGCGTAGAACAGCTAGTGAAGATACGAGTCAAGACTCGGAGTAATTCTTCAGGCAAAAAGGATGGTGGTAAGTTGCTGGCAAAAACTCCCTAAGCAAATCATGCCCACCTAACATCCCATCGTTTTTCTGGTACACTGTAGGTACTATGAGTGCTACGCGTGAGTTTGTGTTGTTTCTGGCGGTGTTGGGGGTTCTGGTGCTTGGCATTGTGTTTACGGTCGGTTCTGATTTGGTGGAGCGTAGTGCGAGTCAGACAGCGAGTGTCGCGCTGGTAGCTGCAACGCCGGTAGATGAGGTGGAGGCGGTGGCAGATGTGGTTGATCCAGCGGTTGTACGAGCGGCGCGCCAAGAAGAATTGCGTGAGCAGGTCATGGCTTATCGAGCCCAGGAGCGTGATAACTCCATTTTCATTGTCCGTGAAGGTCAGCCGGAATTGCCGCTCGAAGATGAAGACCGAGCGACTGACCAGATTGTTAGTGAGGTGGTGCTGTGTCCGTACTACGCACCCTTTGCGGGCTTTTGGCCACGTGGGATTGAGATGGTCGTCGACGAGAACGGGCGTTCATTTTACCAGCGTCTTGACGGGTTGGCAGGAGAAGATGAGCGCACGCTGCTCCTTCAGTTACCGCTCCCGATAGCACCAACAGGTAGTCGCTGTGTACCAAGTGATGTAGTTGGTGTCGCTAATGACGGCTCGCTAATCCGTAACAACGAAACTAGCTTGTACGGTATTTTCGGCGGACAGACAGTAGTAGGATATGCTTTGGATGGTTTTCCCATTTACGGACGAGATGACGGAATGGCTGTAGATGCTTGTGGGGGCGCGTACGGTGTGGCTGGATATGGCTACGTCTTACAAAGTCAACGCTCGACCATCCTCAATTGCTTTAGCGGTACTCCGGTAGCTATTTAGTCAACTATGCCCACGCTCATCTTTGACATTGAGACAGTCGGAGAGCGGTGGGAGGGGTTGGATACAGCTACGCAACAGACGCTAACTCGCTGGGTAGAGCGAACAGCGCGTGATGAGACCGAGAAGTTGGCGCGAATTAAAGACGTGCAAGCCGGGCTAGGGTTTTCGCCGCTCACTGGCATAGTAGTCTCGATCGCTGTCTATGACCTAGAGCGGGGACAAGGTGCGGTTTATTATCAAGGGAATCCTGAAACAGAGCCGGAATTTACTCGGGGTGACTTCATCTACAAGCAGCGAGATGAGACTACGATGCTCAGTGACTTTTGGGAAGGTGCCCGCTCGTACGACACATTTGTGACTTTCAATGGTCGATGTTTTGATGTGCCTTTTCTTTTGCATCGTTCTGTCTCGCGTGGCGTTCAGCCTAGCATTGACTTAATGCGACGACGATATCTATCGCAGCAAGTACCGCCGTACCATATCGACTTGCAAGATGAGCTGACCTTCTACGGTGCGATGACACGTCGACCAAGCCTCCACCTCTTTTGCCGCGCCTATGGCATCGAGAGCCCCAAGACTGATGAGATGAGTGGTGACGCGGTGGCAGAGCTATACCAGCAAGGTAAGTACCGGCAGATCGCTGAGTATAACGCCGCCGACGTGGTCGCCACCACTGAGCTCTATCGACGCTGGGACACCTACCTGCGCCGCCCAGGTGGATGGGAAGAGGTACCGATTGAGTACTAAGACTATGAGCCAAATTAAAATTATAAAACAAGGACGACTAGGTAGGTTAGCTGATACATTGATGAAGCCAGTTATGTTTGTTTTGCAGGGAAACTTTACTGAGGTGCCGCAACGTACTCATCGATGGAATAATCAGCATTTAAATAATTATAACGTTAGTCAACTGAAAGCGAGTCAAATAATAATTGTGCCAGGCGATCCTGAGGCAAAGCAAAGATGGTTTGGTTTTATTCCGCTATTTCACATGCCATTGTTTGGTGGCTGGACAAAGTTCGTGGTAATTAAGCCTGTGGATGAGGTTGCTGAATGGTATATTGGGTGGGTAGCATATGACGCGCTCGGTCTTTCTAAAATCCCTCTACAAGGTGCGGTGCGAGTTTGTGTCGGACCAAGACAAGGTCAGTTCTTCGGACTTAATGCGCAAGGAAAGCAGATCTCACTCAGGTTGGTAGGCGAGGGTAGAATAGGTGCTGCTGGTATATATCGCGATATACCGCTGTTATGATTGAATATAATGATTAATTTTAAACCAAAAAACTTTTACTGGGGGGCGGCGACCGCCTCGTACCAGGTGGAGGGTGGGATTGAGAATACCGACTGGGCAAAGGCAGCTCGTGAGGGTCGAGTACCGCCCTGTGGCCGAGCGTGTGATCATTATCATCGCTATGAGGAGGACTTCGATATCGCGCAGTCGCTCGGACATAATGCGCATCGTTTTTCGATCGAGTGGGCGCGCATCGAGCCAGAGGAAGGGAAGTTTGATGAGGAAACAACAGAACATTACCGACGGGTGCTGCGCGCCTTGCGAGATCGTAACCTGGAACCATTTGTAACCTTGTGGCACTTTACGTTGCCGCTGTGGTTTGCGCAGTCGGGCGGGTTTGAGCGTAAGGACGCTCCTAAAATATTTGCTCGGTATTGTCAGTATATCGTAGAACAGCTCGGTGATCTCTGTCTGCACTTTTCTACTATGAACGAACCAAACGTGTATGCTACGCACGGCTACCTCTATGGCGTATGGCCGCCCTTTCAACGAGTAGGATTAATGGCCAAAGGTGATGGTACAGAAGAACGAGCGCAGCCCCAGACAAAAATAAGAAATTATTGGCAATACTGGAAAGTGGCAAGTAATCTAGTTAAAGCACACAACACAGCCTACGCGTGCATCAAAGCTGCCAGACCAGATACGCAAGTTAGTGTTATAAAGCACGTACATGTATTTGATGCCAACGAACGTTTTATAAATAAGTTACTGGCGCGAGTAGCGCAGTACCTACAAACCGATGCATTTTTGCTTGGTATTAAGGGTTCGTTTGATGCAATTGGTTTAAACTATTACCGTAGTACTCGGTTTGGTGAGACTCGCAATTTCTTGCAGACTGATATGGGGTGGAATGCCTTGCCGAGCGGTATCTACAACGCATTGCTGCATTTGCAAAGATACCAGAAGCCGATATTTATTGCTGAAGCAGGTTTAGCCGACGAAGATGATGATCTGCGCCCTCAGTACCTCACGGTGCAAATTATGGCGATGCAACGTGCTATCCAAGATGGTGTAGATGTGCGAGGACATTTGTACTGGTCACTGTTGGATAATTATGAGTGGGCGCTCGGATTTGAGAAGCGATTTGGGATAGTGGAGATCGATTACGATACCTTGGAACGAAAAATACGTCCTTCGGCCTACGTGTATAAGCGCATCATCGAAAATAACGGCATAGTAGAATGACCGTATGGGCTGGATTTGGCTAGCGGTCGGCGGGCAGTTTCTTAACGCCATCGTTGCGGTTATTGATAAATATATTGTTTCAGACGAGACGGCTATACCCAAGCCGTTTGTCTACGCCTTTTTCTCTTGCTTGCTGGCTGGCGTCTGGCTACTTATTTTTGCAGTGGGATGGTTACCAGGGATGCGGGTGGTAGGGGTGCCACATATCAGCGAAGTGGGTATGCCAACCTTGGAGTTGTTGGCGATGGCATTTTTTGCCGCCTACGCCTTCTTCTTGGCCCTAGTATCGATGTTTGATGCCTTGAAGCATGATACGCCGAGTAATGTCATGCCGGTGATTGGTTCGGTGGCCGCTATTGCCTCGTTGGGGCTCAATTATCTCTTTCTCGACGCAGCGCTGTCTGATACGTTTATTGTCGGTATCCTCTTGCTGGCCATCGGTACCTTTTTGGTATCACAAGCCAACTTTAATCTTAAGCTGGTTTCGATTACCTTTCATAGCGGATTGTTCTTTGCTTTGCACTTGATTACCATGAAGGGTATTTTTCAAATGACCACCTTTGCTGACGGTTTCTTTTGGTCACGGGCGGCGTTGGTGTTGTTTGCGCTGAGTCTCTTGCTGGTCCCGGCGTACTGGAAAAAGATCCGTCAGGGCACTGAACATACCACGGCGCGTGGTGGAGCGATTGTTTTAGTCAACAAGTTCATTGCTGGGGTAGCGGCCTTTATGCTACTGCAAGCTACCGACTGGGGTGAGGTGTCAGTGGTACAAGCACTCGATGGTTTGAAGTTTGTCTTTATTTTATTTATCTCATACCTAGTAACTTTGTGGTGGCCTACTTATGTGACCGAGCGCGGGACTAAGCCGCGTGACGTGATTCGTAAGGTTTTGTACGTATCTATTATCGTTATCGGCTTTGTAATGCTCTTCGTATGATCATCGGGTTTACTCACAGCTGGCGACGATGGTTGCTCCGTACAGTAGTACTGGCGCTAGTTATAGTATTGATTGTGACGGCCTTGGCCTGGAAACCGGTACCAACTGAGATTCAGTACGGGATGTCCTTCAATACGTTGTATGCGCGTGAGCTTGGCCTCGATTGGCAAGCGACATACGACGCTTTTCTTGATGATCTTGGCGTCAGACATTTACGACTGGCCGCACACTGGCCGATGGTGGAACCTGAGCCGGGGCAGTACAACTTCACTGAATTGGACTACCAGATCGACCGGGCAGAGGCAGTGGGTGCTGAAGTGGTGTTGGCGGTGGGTAGACGCTTACCGCGCTGGCCGGAGTGCCATATTCCTGGATGGGCCCGAGCGCTGGATGAGGAAGAAAAACACGCTGCTTTGTTGGCCAAGATCGAGGCGGTGGTCGAACGCTATCGTGACCGCGCTCACATTACCTACTGGCAAGTAGAGAATGAGCCCTTTTTGTCAGTCTTTGCTTTTGAACATTGTGGTCCTTTAGACGAAGGGTTACTCGCTCGTGAGATTGAGCTGGTGCGACAACTTGATGGCACTCGACCAATCTTGGTGACCGATAGCGGCAACCTCGGCCTCTGGACAGGTGCGTTTCGGCACGGCGATGTGTTTGGTACCAGTGTATATATTCACTTCTGGAACCCCGAGCTTGGCACTTTCCGCACGGTCTTACCGCCGTGGTGGTATCGCCTTAAGGATAATGCGATGCAGCTTCGGTACGGTCGACGAGAAACGATGTTGATTGAGTTGGCAGCCGAGCCGTGGCTATTAGAACCGATCGTCGATGTGTCACTTGAGGTCCAGTATTCACGGATGAATCTCGAAAAGATTCAGGATAGTATCGAGTATGCGCGACGTACCAGGTATGCTAAGCAATATCTCTGGGGCGGTGAGTGGTGGTATTGGTTATATCTACAAGGTGAACAGGATATTTGGGAATGGGGAAGAAGGCTCTTCCGTTGAAAGAGCTAGGGTTAGGTATGCGTATCAAACACGTACACAAGATGAAGTAAGAGTATGCCAATGTTTTATCAAGTCAGACTGGTCATCGTCAGCGTTATCAGCACCCTTGTGATTATTACGGCACTCGGTTGGTGGGGCCGCGAGCTAGTGGGGCAGCTGCTGTTGGCTCAGTTAGAACGTGGTGATAACGAAGCGGTTGCTACCGAACAAATTATCAACGTGGGCTACGAGGAACACATTACCGAAATGGTGGCCACGGCCAACCAGGCAGTTGTCTCGGTCATTGCCACTCGAGATGTTCCGGTATACGAAAGATATTACGAGGATATTTTTGACCCTTTCGGTTGGTTTGGTGGCGGTTTGGGTGTCCCGCGAGTGCGTGAGCAAGGTACCGAAGAGCGTGAAGTAGGTGGCGGCTCGGGCTTCTTTGTCTCAGCTGATGGTCACCTGGTGACGAACCGACACGTCGTTGCGGATACCGAAGCCCGCTACAGCATTGTCACGTCTGATGGTGCGGTGTACGCGGTGACGGTCTTAGCACGTGACCCCGCCTTCGATATTGCGGTATTGCAGGTTGTCGATGAGGTTGCTACCGAATTCCCTCACTTACAATTTGGTGACTCTGACCGTTTACGGCTAGGTGAGACAGTGGTGGCGATTGGCAATGCTTTGGCTGAATTTCGTAATTCTGTCTCACGTGGGGTGGTGTCAGGTCTCTCTCGCTCGGTTCAGGCACGTGATCAGCGCGGTATGATTGAACAACTCGACCGAGTGATTCAAACAGATGCTGCGATCAATCTCGGCAACTCAGGAGGCCCGTTGCTCAACCTCAGAGGAGAAGTTGTTGGTGTCAATGTGGCGGCTTCGCTACGGGCAGAGAATGTCGGTTTTGCCTTACCGGCCAATATGGTGGCTCAGATCGTACGCTCAGTGCAGGAGACAGGTGAGATCGTTCGGCCGTTTCTTGGAGTTCGACATATACCGGTGACAGCTCGTCTAGCTGAGCTTAATAACTTACCAGTATCGTACGGCGCATTGGTCAACCGTGGACAAACACCTGAAGAATTAGCAGTGATGCCTGGTTCAGCCGCTGCTCGGGCTGGTATTCAAGAAGGGGACATCATCGTGCAGATTGGTGACCGTCGACTCGACCAAACATCACTAGCGCAGGCGATTCGTAGCTTCGCGGTCGGTGAGACGGTTGAGATCATAATCTGGCGTGATGACACAGAAATTACCCTGCAAGCTACACTATCTGCTTCGCCGTAGTCGACACAGATAGTGTATACTGTGTACATATGGGCAAGTCGCCAAAGCACTCCGTATCGGCTACGGTCTCTGAGACAATCGATTATGCCGCTGCTGGGGTCAAGACTGTCGAGCGGGAACTGCAGGCTACTGTCAGACCATTGCGACGCTCGGTGCTTGAGCGTTTTCCTATACTATTTACGCTGCTGACTACCTTTGGTGTGGCAGCCGTATTCTTTGGGTTTGAACGTATATTATCTGAAGTGACCTACTTATACGAACGGCCGTGGTTGATACTGCTGTTAGGGATTGGTATTCTAGTGAGTACTGGCTCACTATATAAAGTGCTTGGTCGATCACGGCGATAAAATACTATGACATTCTGGCAATACGTCTTCCGATTTCTCTATGTCCGTAACTGGCATACCGGCCGCTATGAACTCGATAAGAAGCGTGTCTACTGGTTTTCAGGCGCACTTCTGTTTTTGCTCGTCACCCTAATCTTGGTCAGTATCTTATTAACGCCAATTGTTGTCGAACAGTAGCTATGCGTCGGTGGTTGATAATGATGGTTGCATTTCTGGCTGGTGCCATAATTTTGAGCCTGGTGACTTTCTGGCTTGTCCAAAATTATGCAGTTGCGTCCGCTATTGCATAAGCTTGCAGAGTTCCTCTTGCCCCGCTATACTCACGCAGAACAACGTTTATGAAGATAACAAGCTTTACTGCCCGAAATGGACTATATATATTTGCGGTCCTCTTTACGTTTGGACTTAGCTTTCCATTGTTCAGCGAGGCTCAGACCGTTGTGCGAGTCGAAGAAAGTGTCTCGGTAAGTACTGACCAGCTCGTCGAAGGGAATTTCTATAGTGTCGGCAATAAAGTATCGAACTCCGGAGAGATACAAGGTGATTGGTTTGCGCTAGGGAGTACGGTTACCAATAATGGAACAGTGTCTGAGGATGCATTGGTCATCGCTGGTACCGTACAGTTCCATGGTTCAACATCAGATGATGTCCGGATACTGGCTGGAGAAGCGGTTGTGGCTGATCGAATAGGTGGCAACTTGACAGTGGTGGCAGGGTCAGTGAAGGTACTCTCAAGTGCGCATATTGAGGGTGATGTCCTACTCTATGCCAATGACGTGGAGATTGTTGGTTCGGTCGGAGGGACAATAATGGGTCGAGTGACAAGGCTGCGCATCGATGGTGAGATAGGAGGTGATGTAGACATTAAAGTCAATCAACTGACCCTCGGTGATCGAGCTCAGATAGAAGGTGATGTTTTATACGAGAGCACACAAGAAATACAGCGGGCGCAGAACAGCGTAGTAGCCGGTCAAGTGAATAAGCGGACACCACCAGACACTTCTCAGACTGTCGCCGAGCGAGCTCAAGATCTACTCATTCCTTTGCTCGTAGTATTGTTTACGGCCCTGAGCTTCTATTTGATCTGGCGCCAACGGATGATGCGATTACTCTTTCCGATCACAGACACTATCCTACTCAATTCATTGATAGGGTTTGGTGTATTACTATTCACACCCCTTGTCATTGTTCTTTTCTTTGTCAGTATTCTTGGCTCCTTGGTCGGCGGCTTCCTGCTCATTACCTACCTCTTGCTTCTATTGGGCGCTATAGCTCTGTCTGGTCCGTTCCTAGGTATTTTGTTTGGTAGGTTTGTCCTTAAACGACAACAATTTGATCCGTTAGCTATCTTTATAGGTTGTCTGATCTTGTTTATTATGGTCCTGGTACCGATACTCGGCCCTGTATTGATCTTATTGACATTGACCACAGTCTTAGGTGGTCTGGCGCGCGCTTTGTACCACCGTTAGGTTTACTAGTCTCGTCCAGAACGCTCAACTCCACTTTTTCCTTTGTCGAAAGTGAACTAAGGGAAAAAGGTGAGGAAAAAGTGGGGTTGGGATGCATGAGACTAATAAAACACGTGCCGGCGGTGGCCGGCACCATTGCTAGCAAGATTCACTGGTCCATTGTATGCCTAACGCCCTGCGCTCTTGGCACTGGGAAGTTTACCACATATTGTGACCATAGGCGTCAAGTGAATCTGGAGAGATACTCATGGTATAGTGGTTTGCATGCAAGTCTTCAAGGAAGTGGTCGGTGATCTCTGGCGGTTTATCAAATACGAAGTCACAGGGTATCCGCTGGTGGTTACTCCAGCCTCATCAAACACAGCCGAATCGCTCGTGCTCCCGCCCCAAACGAGCACAACTACCTCGACTGTACAGCCAATTATCCAAAAACCTCTGCACTTAGAGCAGACGGTATACATCGCGTATCCGCAGACTCCGTGCTATCTCCGTCCAGCTTTTGTCCTCGATACGTTGATTGGCACGTATTCGTATGGTATGGCGGTAACGGTTGTTGGTGAGCGTGAAGGTTGGGTGCACATTCGTGGTCACGATTTAGAGGGTTGGACCGAGCGCATCCACCTTGCTGTTGATGAAAGTGAAGTATTTCCATCGTTTCAAGCTGGCCAAGTGTATGACGCGCATCATCCTGAAACCCTAAAACTACGAACGGTCATTGACGATGAGTTTGGTGCTGGTGTTCTCCAGCGACCGCTCCTTAATTGTGAGTACGTGTGGTACAAACTGCTACAGGCAAAAAAGTCCTTTCCTTGGCCACCGGTGCGACCACGCACGCCGGGTCGTTGGAGTGAAATATTACGTACAGTAGAGTCTGTCCATGTCAGCCGTGTTCCGCTGACGGGTGCAGTAATGGAGTATACCGATGCAGCTGGGGTGGCCCAACTGGTCTATGTCCAAGCAGTCACTCCCGAAGAGACCGTAGAGATAATGGGTATGACTGGGGTCAATGATGGTATGTTTGAACAGCGTAGCTTTACCAATGAAGAGTGGCGGGCACTTGATCCAAAATTTTTGATAAAAATATAGCTAGCCAAATTGATATTGTATGAGTACAGATTTACAACCGGTCGCGTTCTTTGATATTGACGGGACGGTCTTTCGATCCAGTTTGTTGATTGCGATTGTCGAACAGATGATTGCTGAAGAAATCTTTCCACCAGTGGTGCGTGACCAATATCAACCAGCCTACATAGCCTGGCAGGATCGTGAAGGTACGTACGACGAATATATCAATGCAGTGGTGGCAGCGTATTTGGACGCCATCAAGGGAGTGCACTACGGTCAGTTGGCAGACGTGGGGCGTCGAGTGGTGTCGGTGCAGAGTCGACAAGTATATCGGTACACCCGAGATCTGATACGGAATTTGAAGCAGGAGGGGTATTTTTTGGTGGCCATCTCACAATCACCCAAGACGGTACTTGATCCATTTTGTGCTGAATATGGGTTTGATAAAGTGTACGGTCGATTGTACGAGATTGGTCCGCAAGATCGCTTTACCGGGGTGGTGACTGACGAACATCTAATTGCCAATAAAGCCAACATCGTTCACCGGGTATACGACCGCAATGCGGTTGATCCCGAACGATCACTGGCGGTCGGTGATACCGACGGCGATATTTCATTGCTTGAGTCAGTCACGCGTCAGATCTGCTTTAACCCCAACCAAAAATTGTACACGTATGCGGTGCGTTGCGGTTGGGAGGTTGTCGTGGAGCGCAAAGACGTCATCTACCAGATACAGTAATATTCATAGAGTTCACTACGTATTACAGGAGGTAATGATTCATTATGGAGCATAAACGTTTGCGGTACCGTAACCAGCAGCCAGTTGCTGCTAATGGCCCAGTCTTGTATTGGATGCAGCGTGATCAACGAGCAATTGACAATTGGGCATTACACTACGCTGTGACGGTAGCCAATGAACGACAGGTGCCAGTGGTCGTCGCTTTCAACCTTGTCTCAAAATTTGGTCATACTACGCAGCGGCACTATGATTTTATGTTTCGTGGTCTGGCTGAGGTGGCTGGCTCGCTGGAAGCTCACAACATTCCATTCGTTTTGTTGCGTGGCGAACCGATAGAGACCATTCCTACCTTCGTTGCGCAGCACCAAATTGGGGAGGTGGTGGTAGATCAGAATCCACTTCGCTTCACCGATGCTTGGCGCGAAGCTGTCGCAGCTACACTACCGGTGCGATTAACAGAGATCGATGCTCACAACATCGTTCCGGTTTGGCTGGCGAGTGATAAGCAAGAGTTCGCTGCGTACACCTTTCGACCAAAACTGCAGCGACAACTCAAATCCTGGTTGGTCGACATCCCGCGACTACCGGAGACCGTGAGTCGGTGGTCCACCCGCCCAGCACCCGTAGTAGATTGGGATGAAGTACAACACACAATAACTGGCGATACCGCAGTGTCACCGGTTAGCTGGCTTTCACCTGGTACTGGGGCTGGCTTGGCACGACTAAAGCAATTTGTGTCGACGGGTGTCGGGTACGCTACCAACCGAAACGACCCGAACTTGAACTGTCTGTCTCATCTTTCACCATACCTGCACTTTGGTCAGCTCAGTGCCCAGCGGGTCGCCCGTACGGTACAAGTCAGTGATTTACCGCGTACAGACAAGGAAGCATACCTTGAGGAATTAACAGTCCGCCGTGAGTTGACTGATAACTTCTGTTTCTATAACCAAAACTATGATGTCCTCGCTGGTGCCCACCCATGGGCACAGCAGACACTTGATGAACATCGTGATGATCCGCGCGAGTACGTCTATACTCGTGAACAGTTTGAGCAAGCACAGACACACGATGATCTTTGGAATGCTATGCAGCGACAAATGACACAAGAAGGAAAAATGCACGGCTGGTGTCGAATGTACTGGGCCAAAAAGATCCTAGAGTGGACCACGTCTCCGGAGGAGGCAATCGAGATAGCTTTGTACCTCAATGATCGCTACGAACTCGATGGTACTGACCCGAACGGAGTAGTGGGTGTAATGTGGTCGATTGCCGGGGTGCATGACCGCGCGTGGACCGAGCGTCCGGTGTTTGGCAAGATACGCTACATGAATTTTAACGGAGCAAAGCGCAAGTTTGATGTACAGGCCTATATTGATCGGTACCAAACATATGACAAACAACTCTTCGCCTAACAATCGCCAGATTGCTAGATTTCGTGCTCGTGTGTGGGGTCATTACTACCAACACGGCAGACATCACCTGCCGTGGCGGCATACCAGTGACCCCTATCGCATCGCGGTCTCAGAAGTGATGTTACAACAAACGCAGGTCAGCCGAGTGGTACCAAAGTATCAAGAATTTCTTCGACAGTTCCCTAGCACCAAGCGATTGGCTGAAGCTGACTTAGCGTCGGTCCTTCGGTCGTGGCAAGGGTTGGGATATAACCGTCGGGCTAAGTCACTGTGGCAGTGTGCCGGAATGGTACGGGAAAAATATTCAGGTCGCTGGCCGCGCTCGACGGTTGATCTAGAGAAGTTGCCAGGCATCGGTCCGTATACTGCAGCTGCAATTGCTGCCTTCGCGTACCGCCAGCCAACAGTATTGATAGAGACCAATCTACGCACAGTCTATCTCCATCACTTTTTCCCTAAGCGTGGTAATGTCAGTGAAAAAGAACTTATCTCACTCATCGCCAAGACTGTTGATAGCCAACAGCCTCGCGAATGGTATTGGGCCCTGATGGATTATGGGGCGTATATCAAGCAAGCGCACGGCAACCGAAACCGTCAAGCGAAGTCATATAGTACGCAGTCGCGCTTCGTAGGGAGCGATCGTGAGATACGAGGTGCCATCGTCCGTCTGCTGGCCAATTCCCAAAGCGTTCCAGTAAATGAGTTGTCGCGGAAATTTGACTTTGCTCCAGGCCGCATTGACACAGCGCTCGCGCGCTTACAAGCAGAAGGGTTAATTGAAGTTACTGACGATAATGAGCTACGTCTACCCAATACGTTACTTGGTATCAACTAACTGGCTGGCAAAATAGACACCGGATAGTAGTATAACTCCGAGCACCAAGAAGATAGACTGAAATGTTAAGAATAGCAGACTGGTACTGCCTAGGAGTCCGCCAAAGATGATAGCTAAAGGGCGGGATAAACGGAAGAAACTCAGGAAATTAGTATCGTTTCCTTTTGTGTGCTTAAAGAAGTAGCTCTCAGTTGTGACCTCGACCAAGCTAGCGCCGACCCGAATGATAAACATCACGGCCATCCAGAACCAAATATTTCCGCCACCAAGCAATGACATACTAGCCACACTCAGGGCCATGATAATAAAACCAGCGATCATCATTTCTTGTTCTCCGATATGACGGTCGGCTATATATCCAATCGGGAATTCAAACAGCACGTAGGCCAGTGTCCCGATAGCAATAGCTAGACCAATCTCTGCCCAGGAAAGTCCAATGATCGTAGCTAAATAGAGCGGTACGTAGATAACAAGCCACGAGAAACAGACCTGGAGCATAAACTGAGCTGCCAAAGCGAAACGAATGTTGGTATTAGCCCAGAATGACGCAATTGCGTCTAAGACTTTGACTTCATGGTACTGAGGGTCAGCAAACTGACCGAAGCGGGAGATGACGACGATGACAAAAACGGACAAGACCGCGGCCGAGACGAAGTAGACATAATTAAGGTTAGCGTCATCTGCACCGGCGATAGGGCTGATAGCTAACGGCCCCAACATGGCGGCGCCGCTAATGAGTGCCAAGACCAAACCTCGTTTATGACCAGTCGATTCCTCGTCATCACCAATGATAGTCTCAGAAAAGATATCGAGATTGAGGAAGATGAGTGGGTTAACGATCAAGAAGACAACAAAGGCAACAATTGCGACAGCCGGCGTAGTGGTTAGTCCAAGTGTCAACAAAACGATTATCTCGGTAATTGCCAGACCCAACGTTAAGGCCACATTGCCGACCTTGCGGAGGATGCGGGAGATGAATAAAAAACCAAATACGGCCAGAGCCGAGCCGATCATAAAGAACGCACCAACGACTTCAGCTGGCACGAAGCGCTCAATATACGTGGAATTAATAAATAGGATAAGTGCATTGTGAAAAGCAAAGACGACCGACAGAACGTATATCAACTGATAATTGATATGAGGGCGGTGATAGAGGCCAACGTAGGACATTATTCGCTAGTGTACCCTGTTTATTGGGTCACAGAAATATAAGTTGTACACTATGAATACGCCGTTGTGAGGACGCGTCCTCACAACGGCGTATTCATTTTGCGGAGACCTAAATACCAATCAAGACGGGAATGACCATCGGTGTCTTTTGGGTGCGTTGCATCAGAAAGCTGGTGACAGTATTGGTGAGTTCGTCCTTGACCATATCCAGATCGATAGGGTTCATGCGTTCTGTCTGTTTTTCAACTGTACGCTTGATCAAGGTCCTGGCTTCAGCTAAGAGCTGTTGATTCTCCCGCAGGTAGACAAATCCACGCGAGATAATGTCAGGCGACTTGCGTAATTTGCCGGTGCGTCCATTGACGGTGGCAATGATCACAAACATGCCATCCTGCGCCAATGACTGACGATCACGCAAGACCACTTCTTGTCTGGCTCCCACCGTGAAGCCGTCTACTAAGACCTCTTCTGTCGGTATCTTCATCGGTAATCGTACCAGCTCGGTTCCGTTGGTTATCTCGAAGATAGTTCCGTTATCAGGTACGCCGATATTTTCACGTGGGAAACCGTTCTCAACAGCCGTGTACATGTGACTCTTGAGGTGGTAGTGGTGGCCGTGGACAGGAATCAGGAAGCGTGGTTTTACCCGCTCGCGGACCCAGCTGAGCTCACCTGCATAGCCGTGTCCTGATGAGTGAACGGCGGCCAAACGATAGTTGACTACCTTGACATTCTTGCGGTAGATGTTGTCTTTAAGCTTTTGTACCGCGATCTCATTACCGGGGATGACCGACGAGGAGAGGACGATAGTATCTCGTTCAGTCAAGGTGACAAATTTGTGCTTATCGGTAGCCATCCGCATCAGGGCAGCGAACTGCTCGCCTTGGGCGCCGGTGGAGAGAATGACGATACGATCGGTCGGGTAATCTTCCATTTGTCCGGCACTGATAAAGGTATCAGGCTTGACCTCGATCAATTTGGCTTGAATTGCAATCTCAATATTGACCTTGATACTCCGTCCCTCGAGCACCACCTTTTTACCCATGTCTTCACAGCACTTGATAATAGTGATCAAGCGTTCAAACTGCGAAGCAAACGTCCCGATGATCAGTCGACCGCTGGCACTGCGAATGATATTTTCCAGAGTACGCATCACCTCTTCCTCCGGAGCAGAAAAGCCTTCACGGTCGGCGTTGGTGGAGTCACACAACATTACTAGATTATTCTCAGTACCGACCGCCTCCCAGTCAGCCACTTCGTCAGCATCGACCTGTCCGTCTTGGTGCGAGAGCCGAATATCACCAGTGACGACCACGTTGCCGTGCTTGGTCTGGATCAAAAGCCCCATCGCGTCCGGAATCGAGTGCGTAACCGGGAAAGTCTTTATTGTTGTGTTACCAACGGTAAATGATTCACCCTCTTTGATCTCGTGAATGGTCAGTGGTTCAGCGTGCGGGAATTCATCCTGACGCTTTCTGATCATAAGCGAGGTTAGGTATTGGGTGTATATTGGCGGGTTACCGATACGCTCCATAATAAACGGGATACCACCGGTGTGATCAAGGTGTCCGTGCGTGACCACCAAGGCGCGGATTTTATGCTTACGCTCCTCGAGATATTGTGTGTTCGGTAAAATATAATCAACACCAGGAGCATTGCTGTCTTCGCTGACAAATTGAAAACCAGCATCAATGACAATAATGTCATCTTTAGTCTCTACGATGTTCATATTTCGACCAATTTCTTCCGCGCCGGAAACAGTGATGATACGTACTGTATCCTCACTAGTTATCTCTGGAATCTGATCAGAACCAGTGGTGGTTGTCAGACGATGTGTCAAGGCAGGGTTCGCTGATGGTCGGCGACGTTGCGTGTTAGGGCGTCGCTTTCGCTGAGCGGAGCGACTGTTGGTGTTTGGCTTACCTTGCTTGGCGCGAGTATTGGCCGAGCGGGGTGCCGTAGAATTCCTAGTTGAGGAAGGGCTTCCTGTTCGGCTCGAACCGCTTTGACGTCGGTTATGAGCATGTACGGGACGGCGACGACTGCGATGGCGATCGTTGCTTTGGTTACTAGTTTTGTTTGATTCGTTCATACGTGTTCTTTTAATTGTTAACTAATTACTAATATGAAAATACAATGTTGAAATTTAATGAAAGAATGACCACCGCCTTTCTCGTTCCAATGACCAACTCGGCAATAAGCGGAACCGATCGTGGTGTCCTTGAATGCGAGCAGGCAACACAATATCGAGATCGATGCTCGTCACGTATTGCATAGTCGGTGTGTACAGGAATATTGCAGGCAACTCTTCGTGTAGGACAGTGACTAACTCTTGTAAGATCTCCTGACGTTCGATAGATGACTGCTCTTCGCGCAGCTGCTCCAGCAACCGATCGGTTCGGATATTGGCGTACTGTGTCAAATTGAGGCCGGGGTCGGTTTGTTGCGAGGAGTGCCAGAATGGGTACAGATCTACACTACGACTAGTATCTACGCCAAACAGGATCGCTTCAAAGTCTCGAGGCCTAATAATACTGTTGGTCAGGTCTGTCTGTTCAAACTGTTCAATTCGCACTTCAACACCTATATTTCGCCATTCTTCTGCTACTCGCTCAGCTACCATCGCAAAGTCTGGATGATTGAGGGTTCGTAACGTGATAGCAAGCGTCGTGGTACCAGAATCTGTCGATCGTTCCCATGTGTTTTCCGTGCTACGTACCCAACCAGCTGCGGTCAGTATGGTTTCTGCATCGTTGGCTCGTTCGATTGACGAGGTAGGTGCTGAAGTTGTAGCTGATTCTAGCACAATGTACCCGTAGGGGATAGGCGAAGGGTTGGGGATGTGTGGTGTTGGGATACCTTCGGTAGCGAAGAAAGGTTGATCAAGAGCGGTGGCCAGCGCTTGGCGCACTGACAATGATCGTAAAGCCTCACTTCGGTTTTGGTTAAAGAATATAGCAACTGTGCGTGGCAGGGCTATAATATTTGACGTGAAGTTGTCGGGCAGGTTCTCTAGCTGGGTTGCCGGCAGCATGGCTGTACTAGTAATCTCCCCGGATTGTAGTGCCGTTACTAGTTCCTCAACAGTAGGAAATATCCGTACCGAAACAGTGGCTAATTGAGCACTTTCGTCTGCTCGCTGAAGGATATACTCGGTAATGGTACCAATTTCAGAACGGCGAACAGTCTGCACCTTGTATGGTCCTGTCCCGATAGGATTAGTGTTGAGTGTGCTGGCGGGCACTTCCGCCACCGGAATATCTGCCCACAAGTGACGAGGTAGAATACCCAGAGTGAGGTTCTCGATGAAAGGTGTATATGGTTCGGGTAACTCAAGACTGAACGTAAACGTATCAATTTGCTCGACCACTACATTACTCCAGTTACCCCGGTAGGGACTCTTAAGGTCAGCGTCGCTGATGAGTTGGTAGGTAAATACCACATCGGCAGCAGTCAACGGCCGACCATCGTGAAAAGTGACGTCCTGCCGTAAAGTGATGGTGTAGCGAGTGGCTTCTTCATTCAAAGCGATCTCACGTGCTAGGTCAGGAACCAGCGCACCGCCGGCATCTAACCCCATTACACCTCGGTAGATAAGAGCACTCAGGTCTCTGTCGACTCGTGATGTCGCTAAGACCGGATTTACGAAGCGAGGTGTGCCGACCACTCCTTCTACCAAGTGACCACCTGGAACAGATATCTCCGTGCTGATTGCCTGGCTCCAAGTAACAGTTAACCACAAGCCAGAAGCAATAATGGTCGCAAAGAGGATATGAAAGATCAGACGGTCGCTAGGCGGCAACTGGTGGATAAAGCTAAACACAGGGTGGAGCCAGCCCCGGTAGCCAGAGTCATCATTACTCATAAAATATCGTTTAGGTTTTTATAGTACATCCACCACGTAATCTCTCTTGTAGTGTTGTTTGTTAAAGAGGTACTTGACCCTTCTCGTCACTAGACCAGCAGATTGGCGAAGGCCGACAGAGCAAAAAGAATCCCCAAGCCGATCGAGAATTTGAAGAGAAAGAGTTCCGCACCGCGACGTTTTTGGAACGATGAACTGAAGTTGTCACCACCAAAGGCACCACCCAAACTCGAACCACGTTGCTGCAACAAAATCGCACCAATCAAGAGGACGGCGAGCGTAATTTGGATAAAGGGGAGTGCTTCACGCAGGATTTCAGTGAATTCCATGTCAGAAGGATGCTACCAGAAAGTCGTACCCTCTGCAAGTCTGTGACCATCTGCAAGTATGACTAGTAGCTATCTTTCCAGACTCTCTGTTAGTGGCAAGCTAAATTCTCTGATCCTGTGCCAAGGTACGTTATGGGCAAAACCCCCGTGCTCTTGGCACTGGTAAGTTTGCAAGAGATTTTGACAGCTTTTAGTAGTGCCGTATAATACGCACGCATACGACGGAGGTGTCACAGTCTGCATATGGAGAAAGCCGTCTGTGCGTTTGTGTTGTAAACGGAATTTTCACATTACTAGCGTCAAATTAAGATGAACACATAAATTCAATATGGCAGATAAGAAAAGTGATAGTCCGATTGTGCCGTTGGCCGATCGTGTAGTTGTTCGACCACTGACTGAAGACGAGATGGGTACGACCTCACCCTCAGGTATTATCATCCCAGACACCGCCAAGAAGGAGAAGCCAGAACAAGGGGTAGTAGTCGCGGTTGGTCCAGGGAAGATGACTGATGATGGGAAGACCCGTCAAGAAATGTCTGTTGCAATTGGTGACCGAGTAGTCTTTTCCAAGTTTGGCTACGACGAGGTAAAGGTAGAAGAGAGTGAGTACTTTATCGTCTCAGAGTCCAGTATCTTGGGTATTATCAAGTAAGTAACTGAGTATAGATATTTATGGCAAAACAAGTAATTTTTGACGAAGCTGTCAAAAAGAAGTTGAAGAATGGTGTCGATACCGTTGCTAACGCCGTCAAAGTCACTCTTGGTCCGCGTGGCCGCAATGTCATCCTCGACAAAGGTTTTGGCACGCCGACCATCACTAACGACGGTGTCTCAATCGCGAAAGAGATCTCGCTGAAGGACAAGTTTGAGAACATGGGGGCTGAGATTATCAAGGAAGTAGCCAGCAAGACCAACGAACTTGCCGGTGATGGTACGACCACTGCTACGGTACTGACCCAAGCGCTGGTACACGAAGGTCTTAAGCAGACTACGTTGGGTGTCAACTCCATGGCGGTTCGTACTGGTATGGAGCATGCCGCCGAAGATGTGGTGAAGGCACTGAAAGAACTAGCTACACCGATCAAGAGTGAAGATGAGGTGAAGCAAGTTGCTACCATCTCAGCGGAGAGCGCCGAGCTAGGGGAAAAGATTGCTGAGACCATCAGTAAAGTTGGAAAAGATGGTGTGGTAACCGTGGAAGAGTCACAATCCTTTGGTATCGAGACTGAGCTGACCGAGGGTATGGAATTCGATAAGGGGTATGTCTCACCATACATGGTGACCAATCCAGAGCGAATGGAGGCGGAATACAAGAACGCGAAGATTCTTATCACCGACAAGAAGATCGCTAGTGTACAGGAAATCTTGCCGCTTTTGGAAAAGATCGCGCAAAGCGGCACCAAGGAGTTGGTGATTATTGCTGACGATGTCGAAGGCGAGGCCCTAGCTACTTTCGTCGTCAATAAGCTCAAAGGCGGCTTCTCCGTGCTAGCAGTCAAGGCGCCAGGTTATGGTGATCGTAAGAAAGATATGTTGGCTGATATTGCGGTTACCACGGGCGGGCAGGTTATTTCTGAAGATCTTGGCTTGAAGCTCGAAAGTACAGAAATCTCACAGCTCGGCTCAGCTGACCGGGTGGTAGCTACCAAAGATAAGACCACCATCGTCGGCGGCGGTGGTGAGAAGACGGCCATTGACGACCGTGTTAAGGCGCTTAAGTCACAACTCGAAGGTACCACTTCAAAGTTTGACCGCGAAAAGCTGGAGGAGCGTATCGCTAAGTTATCTGGTGGGGTAGCTGTTATCCGTGTGGGAGCGGCCACTGAGACTGAGATGAAGTATCTCAAGCTCAAGATCGAGGACGCGGTCAATGCTACCAAAGCGGCCATTGAAGAAGGTATCGTCCCTGGTGGAGGTACGAGTCTAGCGCGAGTTGCTGGCCTGGTGGCCACCGAACTCGAGAAGAAAGAAAAGCTGACTCTCGAAGAGAAAGTGGGTTACAGCATTGTCATCAAGGCCTTGGAGATGCCGCTCAAGCAGATTGTAGACAATACTGGTAAAGATGATGGCGCTGTCATCGTCCAGAAAGTCAAGGAAGCTGGTGGCAATGCCGGGTATGACGCAGCCGCCGGTGTGATGGTCGATGATATGATCAAGGCTGGTATCGTCGACCCAGTTAAGGTCGAGCGAGCCGGTGTCCAGCACGCTGTCTCTGCAGCCGCTATCTTGCTCACCTCTGAAGCTGCTGTGGCAGATGAACCAGAACCAGAGAAAGCTGAAGCTGCTCCGGACATGGGTATGGGCGGCGGTATGGGCATGTACTAAGAGTACATAATTAACCCGTATTAGCTCAGTGTGAAATGTGGTGGGAGCCAAGTGGCCCCCACCGCATTTCGTTTTTCTTCTGGCACTGATGGTATTATTTCGGATGGTTGCTATAATACAAAGTATAGGTACTAGTTAATTTTTTATGGTATGAGTACGGTATGGATTTTCGTTGGTATAGTGGCACTGTTGGCGGTATACGTCATCTACGCGTATAACAATTTTGTCAAATTCACCCAACGCGCCAAGGAGGCGTGGGCAGATATTGATGTACAGTTGAAGCGACGCTACGATCTGATTCCCAATCTAGTCGAGACGGTCAAGGGGTATGCTGCTCATGAACGTGGCGTCTTCGAGGAGGTGACCGAAGCTCGGGCTAAAGCGACACAGGTACACGTCGACCCGAGCAACATTACCCCCGAGCAACTACAAGCGATGGCAGGGGCCGAAAGTATGCTAACCCAATCGCTCGGCAAACTTTTGGCTGTGGCTGAGGCCTACCCAGACCTGAAGGCTAACCAGAACTTCGCCCAGCTGCAAAGCGAGCTGACCGACACGGAAAACAAGATTCAGGCTGCTCGACGCTTCTACAACTCCAATGTCCGCGAGCTCAACACTGCCTTGCAGATGTTCCCGGCCAATATCGTCGGTAATATGTTCAGTTTCGAGGCACGCGAGTACTTTGAAATTGATGAGGCCAACGCGCAGGAGCGCGAACCAGTCGCGGTAAGTTTTTAGTTATACCTGCGCATGACCACCAAACCACCAGTGTTGCTCAATGGCCAAAAGGTCGGACGTTTTCTGGCTAGTTTGCATCTCTTCAAAGAGACGTGGCGTTTTCTGCGTCTTGATCCAGATATATTGGCCATTCCTTTCATAGCTGGTTTACTGAATATCTTAATGTTTGTTGCTTTTGACAAACATCTCCACCAGCAACCGCGCCATCCTTTACCTCAGCCAGTATCGTTACTTAATTAGTTATTGAATCATATGAGCAAAGTCTACTATAATAAATTAGTGCGTGATCGCATTAAAGAGAAGATTGAAGGGAAGGGAGAGCAATGTGAGGTCCGGGTTATCACCGATGACGCGGAATACCAGCAGGAGCTGTGCAAGAAGGTCATCGAAGAAGCTGCTGGTCTGGCGCATGTTCGCTCGCGAGAAGAGTTCTTGCAAGAGTATGCCGACTTGATGGTGGTGCTCGACGCATTGACAGCACAGCTAGAGATATCAGAAGCTGACATCTCAGTAGCGATTAGCGAGAATGTCGAAAAAAAAGGCCTGTACGCCTCACGTCATTTTCTACACTGGTCAGATGACAAAGATTACGTTAGTGATGAGACACCGCAAGGTATCAAAGAGTGAGAATAATCTTGACAAGTAGCGTATACTAGAGGGGTATGGCTAGTCTGTATACACAACAAGCACGCAACGTTCGTAAAACCTGGCTCTTGATGGGGACTTTTTTGCTACTCGTTATCGCTATTGGCTACGCCATTAGTTGGTACTACCAAAGTTCTATCTTTCTCTACGTGGCCGTGGCGTTTGCCTTTATTATGAACTTCTACAGCTACTGGAATTCGCATAAGTTGGTGTTACGGATGACTGGAGCGAGACCAGTTACCAAGCAAGAAGCGCCAGAGCTCTATAATATTGTCGAAAATCTCGCCATTACCACCGGTCTGCCGATGCCAAAAGTCTATATTATTGATGACCCAGCCCCCAACGCTTTTGCTACCGGTCGCAACCCGGAGAATGCTGTGGTGGCAGCTACTACTGGTCTACTACAAATGCTCAATCGTTCGGAGTTGGAAGGGGTGATGGCGCACGAGATGGCCCACGTGCAAAACCGCGATATGTTGGTGATGACCGTCGCAGTTGTACTAGCGGGCTTTATCGCTATTATCGCTGATTTTTTTGCTCGGGCGCTGTTCTGGGGTGGTGGCAATCGTGACCGCTCACCAATTTTCCTGGTTATTGGTCTCGTTGGGATTATTTTAGCCCCGATCGCCGCCCAGATGATTCAACTCGCCATCTCACGTCGGCGTGAGTACCTGGCCGACGCTTCGGCAGCTTTGATGACCCGCTACCCAGAGGGTTTGGCTTCAGCACTCGAGAAGATATCAGGTTACAGCCAACCAATGCGACGTACGAGCCACGCCACTGCCCATTTATTTATTTCTGATCCCTACGGCAAAAGCAAGAGGCAGTCCATCGGCAGCTGGTTTAATGGTCTTTTTCGTACCCACCCACCAGCAGAAAAGCGCATTGCCAGTTTACGGGGTATACGTGTCTAGGGCTTGCTTGTGTCTTTTGTTTTGACCAAACAACTCTCGTCATGGCGCCAGGCCGCGTTGGCGCTCACCGCCGTCGCCCTAATAGTGATATGTTACAGTGTTGTGACGCTGATGGCTGGTCTGCCAGCATCCACTCGAGAATTACCACTTGACCCTCGAATCGTATTTAACCTCAACTACACCGCTCTATTGTTCTCTGGCCTGAGTCTGCTAGTGATAGCTGTTGGACTATGGTTTGCCCAGTTGTGGGCGAGGATGGTACTTTGGTTTCTTGCTATCACAACCTCCGGCGCTGCCTTCATGGCTCATTTTAGATTAGAAGATTATTCTGGTTGGGGTTGGTGGTTAGCTTTACTGACCCCACTTCTTTTTTGGTCTTTACTACTATTAGTGCGTGGTAAAGCTGGGGTAGCGACGCATACCTGGCTAGCAGTACCGCTGATGGCAATCGTATTGCAGGTCATTGTCTTTTGGTACAGCCCGTTTTGGTTCTCTGACGTTCGTCAGGTGATCGGGGCCGAGCAATTAGATATACAGATGTCTGCCGGTGATAGCGCAACAAATGCCTGGTCCTTACTTGCTGAAGAAACTATTATCAATCCAACCACGGAACAATACCTTGATGATCTATTGTGGTATTTTGGCTACAACTATGAGTCTCTCGAGCTTATTCGATCCGCGACGGACCCAGAGATGCGTGCTTTTCTGGTCGATACGCAACAGCTGGTAGAACAGTTTCTAGATGTAGTGGCAACTGCCGACGTCTATCAGTGTTCGGTCGCCCTTACGCCAGAAGCTGATGCATCGTGTGTCTACGCGTTACCCAGCCTCTTACCTAATTTAGTATTAACACACGCGGTAGCTCAATTAAGTACTGATAGTACAGAAGCAACATCGTATACCTTGGCCGTACTTGAGTATGCAGATCTGGTACTAACGTCTCGTGATTACGACCTTTCTTCATACCCCCACGCATTACGTCTGTATGATACAACGCTTGATATCATCGAACGTCTTTTAGCGAGCCCGGAACTTGAAGGGGATACCCGGGAGCAACTGTTGAGAAATCTTGCTGACAACCGTCCAGACGGGACAGCCTATCAGCACCTGGTCAGTGCCATTTACCTCAGTGATATCGAGCTAATGCGACAAATCGACCAACTTTATCACCCGAGTGGTCTCGCCGCTCGCTATTTGTGGCAGCCAAATCGTACGAAACAGTTCTTGGCCGACGCGGCTAATTTACAGATATCCTACGTTAAGAACGGCTGTGACTTAAACGACCATACGAGTATTTATGACTATTTAGTTTCGGTTTGGAACCACGATACGTGGTACGATCTCGCTCCCAACACTATCGGTATTCTGTTGGTCAACGATCACTTAGGCGAAGCTACTGAGTTTGGTGATCGCGAATGTGCAGTGATTGAGCGAATTGATAGGTTGCTGGAAGAGTACCAAGACAGTAGCGGGTAAAATCTATACAAATCGACTAGCAAAAATCGGACAGACTATAGTGTGTCCGGTTTCGGGATATGTTTTGAAGTGCGTTTGTACGCAAATGATAGGGAATTATAGTTGCGAGTATAGTAGGCATTAATACTCTGCACACTAACATATCAATGTCTTAAGGAACGAGGCAAATAAAAAAATAAGTATTTTTGGTGGGTGTTTTTGTTCTCGTCGCTGACGCGAAGTGCGCAGGCACATCGCTTCTCCTCTGCAGTTTCCACTGCGTTACAACTGCGGAGGAGACAGGATTCGAAACTTACAGTTTCAGTACAGGTTATCAGTATTTTGTTTCGCACAGCTCACAAAATACTAGGTAACCTTTTCGGCTATAGAACCCTGTGTATAACCCAAAATCGTTATATTTCCTGTTAGAATATGAGTGTCTGGCTCATACCCCGCACACAGCACGAAATCATAAAGCACGCTCACTCTGCAGAGTGATATACGTATACCCATTCGGCTATCCGTTCTCACGTTGTCTAGTGGAACAAGGCGTCAAACGCGTACCGGGTGTCTCAGTCGAATCCACGGTGTTAGGAGCACCAGAAAGACGGACGAGTTCATCCTAGCTCATGATTTCGTGGTGTGTATGGAGTATGATGTGTACTGATGTACCAGATGATAGAGAGAAGCTTCCGCGCGAGTGCCACCCTGGCTTTCATGGGTGAAGAGACTGACTTCACTCGCTCGTACCACGCATAGAGGCGAGGGTCGTGCTGTTGACGTAAACGCATGGCACACTCCACCATGGTGTGACGAAGATACTTTGATCCCACTTTGGTGATACGACCATGTCGTATCCGTTCTCCACTAGAACGTTGTCCGGGTACCAGTCCCGCGTAATTGGTGAGCTGTTTTGCACTCGGAAAGCGGGTGATATCATCGATCTCAGCCACCAACGTGGCCGTAGAGATGGGACCAACAGTTGGTACCGTGCGGAGAATTGGAGTTAACGAATGCTGGTCAACCAAGGGAGCCATGGTTTCCTCGGTCCGCTTGATGTATCGCGTGACCTCAGCAATCAGTTCGTGCAGATCAAGCAGTTCACGGTGACCGTGGGTCGTGATGTATTGCCGACCACGCAGCGTGAGACAATCTTCCAAGATCTCGTTGAGGCCATATGCCGTGACAATACCTTTCAATCTATTCTTTAGGCTGGTGCGGAGTGACACCAAATAATACCGTTCACGGGCCAAGCTTCGTAGCTGCAGACCGGCATCTGATACCCGATACGCTTCTGGTAAATAACCACTGGCCAATAGCTCAGCCAGCATACGAGCGTCATTGGTGTCGGTTTTGTGCTTAGAGGCAGCGATCAAGCGTACTTTGGTTGGATTAGCGGTGATAGTAGTGACCCCACTAGCAATAAGTTGCTGTTGTACCCAACGCCACCCACAGACGGGTTCAAGGGTAGCTTTGACACCAGAGACTGGCACTGGTAATGCGTTGATGCCAGCAGACACATTGTGTGGTGTGACGGCCACCGTCTGTTTATGAATAACTGAACGATTTGCATCGACCAACACCCAGGTACTTGAGCGTTTATGGAGATCGATTCCCAGATAGTGTGTATACATATCTTCTGGCTTATCTGATAACCCACCTATAAGGGTGGTATTACCAGCGTACCAGGGTTCTATGAGGTCGAATCCTGCTACCTCGCCCAATGATGAATTACTCGAATGGTTCCCATCCATTCTCGTAAATCATTGCGGAGGAGACAGGATTCGTCCTGATGGTCTCCAGCTTATTTTGTGTCGTACCTAACAAAATAAGCGGAGCCACGGGACACAGTTCAGCTACCGTACTCGCTTCGCTCCGTGCGCCAGTATTTTCAAGGAGTGATAACGACTATGAAAATATAAGTACTCTTGGGGTGCGGTATGCTTCCGCTGTTCTCATCCTGACGTAAGACACGAAAGTGTCTTACTTCTCTCCCGCGAACAAAATATGCACCCTACGGGCGCTATTTTGTACTCGCGGAGGAGACAGGATTCGAACCTGCGGTGGGCGTAAACCCACACTCGCTTTCCAAGCGAGCGCCTTCGACCGCTCAGCCACTCCTCCGTAGTCTTCTACTGGATAGTGGCTGAGCGCTCGACAAGTCGCCCACCTTTGACCTGTTCGTGCTTAACGCACTCACAATGGTCAATCTCTCGCTTTGCTCGAGACCGGATG
>SKHJ01000019.1 GCA_007116965.1 Candidatus Kaiserbacteria bacterium | reverse complement strand
GTATTACTGATCCGGCCAGCACGTTTTTGGCCACGAACGGTGGCGTGCGTGACACCACCGCCCAGACCGGTGCCATTACCTTGCCAGTTGATACCTTTGTGGAGTTGGAGTTTGCGATTGAGAGTACGCTTGAGGCAGGCTTCCTCAACACCTATTGTTTTCGTCTGACTGATGCTGGTACACCGCTTGAAGATTACGCTCAGTATGCCGAATTAACCACGGCTGAGCGTCGAGATTTTCGTATACAACGAGGTAGTGTAGATCTCAGCGGCACCAGTACGCGACTGGTAGCCGGTGTTGATTACGAAGTGCCAAGTGATGGTAATGCTTTTGTGCGTATCACCAACTCGAGCATGACCGGGGCAGGTAGGACCAGTGGTGGCGGTGGCCAAAATCCTGCCAATACCACCGCGGCAATCATTGATGCAACAGATTTGACTGACGGCTTCACTTTAGCCCGTTTTGGTACGGCTGATGACACGTACGTAGCTTGGGAACTGGTCGAATACATTGGTATCGGCAACGGTGATAATGAAATCATCGTCCGTGACCGCGGCGCGGTCACCTTGACTGGCAGTACTGCCAATGGTTCAGTCCTGTCTAATGTAGGTACAGCAGATGATGTCGTTGTGTTTATTACCGGTTATCGCAACCCTAGTGTCTCTGCCGCACAGTACCCCTCTGGTTTAGTTACCGCTGAGTGGGACAGTGTGAACGATAGACCAGTCTTTACCAGAGATGCCACTGCAGTGAGTGGGGTGGAAGTAAGTTACGCAGTGGTCGAATTTACTGGCGTCAATTGGAAAGTACAACGGGTTGAGCATCAGTACACCGAAGCTGGAGTGACAGAGAGTGCCAGTATCACTGCCGTTAACAGTCTTTCGCGTACGTTTATTGAGACGCAAAAGCGGACCACTGACACAGAGAATAGTCTAAATGCCTATGGCCACGAAGTGTGGTTGTCGAGTATTGGAGCCCTGTCTTTACGACTAGAGGCAACAGTCGACGAACCAACCGAACACTCCACGGTGGTGTGGGTGATCGAGAATACTCAGTTTTCTAGTGGGGCGATGCAGGTCTATCGTTCAAATGGTTCGTTGCCAAGTGATACCTCTGTACAGCCACAGATCGAAACGGTACCAATTGGGGCTACGGTACCACCCGCTAACGCTTCATTATGGATCAATAATCGGTCAAGTGGTGGGGGTACGGCTTTCCCGCGTGCTATTTTGGGAGCGACGATTATTAATAGCGATGAGTATGAGCTATTTAACAGCGATGGTGGTCAGGTCCAGGCGTACCGAACCGAAGTCGTGGTTTGGCCAACGGCTGATACATCACTGCGTCAGACTATGTTTCGCTTTTATGTCGATAATGATCAATTACTACCAACCGAAGCTTGGCCACCTGGCCCAACTGACCTCGGTGAGAATATGTCAATCTCTCAATTGGACGAACCGCTTGGTTTGGGCGAGCGTGTGCGCTTGCGTATGGCGTTGTTTGTCAATAACGCCAGCCTACCAGCCCAAACCGAAACCTTTCGTTTGCAATATGCTCGACGAGTGACATCTTGTAGTATTATCTCATCATGGCAAGACCTGGGTGATCCAGGTAGTGGGTCAATTTGGCGGGGGGTTGCAGCCAGCCCTAGTTCAGGGACACCAGTAGCAGACAACCCGCCAGAGCTTGGCGACCTGGTCTTGTCGGTGTCTGATCGGGCTGGTACGTACCAAGAGTCTAATCCAACACCAGTCAATCCTTTTGCTGTTAATGTGGGTGAATCTTTGGAATTTGATTGGCAGATCGAGCACAATGGGGCCATTCAACGTTCTGATTATTGTTTTCGAATGATACGAGCAGATGGCACTCCCCTTGATGGCTATGATATCTATCCAACCATCAGAACCGCTGGCTATACACCAGTAATCGCAAACTGGCGTTGGTACAGTGACGTTACCAACGAGACGCCAAATACACCGCTGGCCGATGAGAACACTAGTCCAATCGATATCACCAACCAGCAACAACTAACGTTACGGGTTACGGTTGACGAAGTGCGGGGTGCACCTGGCGAAGATATCAAGTTTGGTCTGCAATTCTCAGAATACAGCGATTTTCGCGATGGTGGCACCTTACTCACTGCCACAAGTAGCTGTGAACAAGGTGATTTATGGTGTTATGCTGATGGTGGAGCCGCTAATAATGCGATAATATCCACCACCACGCTTTCTGACGCAGATGAATGTCTCGCTGGCGTGGGTCCTGGGTGTGGTACTCATAACTCTGGTATAGTTGCCGGTGCACCTTTTACTCAAGCGGCGCTGACCAGTACCGAATTCTCCTTTACGTTAGAGCAAGCTGCAGCTCGCGTCAACGCTGTGTACTACTTCCGACTATATGAGTTAAATACCGAAGAACCGTTGGTGGCCAGTAATAGTTTTCCGAGTGTGGTTATCGAAGGCTCCCAGCTAATCTTTACGGTTGACGGACTACCCTCAGGCACCAGTACTGCCGACATCGTGACCAACGCTACCACGACACCGAGTGTTGTTAACTTTGGCTCGTTGCCTTTTGAAGAATCTCGCTTTGCGGCACACCGCTTATCGATTGATACGAATGCGACTGATGGTTATCAGGTATTTATATACGCAAACCAACAGCCAGCAAATGTATATGGTGACATTATTCCACCAGTTGCCGGCAGTAATGCCGCGCCAACAGGCTGGTCGAGTGGCTGCCAACTATCAGTACAGACAGGCTGTTTTGGTTATCATACTACTGACGCTATCTTAGCCAGTGGTTCAACTCGCTTTTCTGCCATCGACACGTATGCTGCTCTTGAGACGACACCCCGCGAAGTGATGTTCAGTCCCACACCAGCAGTCGAGTCTCATGATATTGTCTACCAGATCGAAATCGGTAGGCTCCAGCCGGCTGGTACGTATCAAGCAGATGTGGGCTTTATCGCTGTGCCGCGCTTCTAGGATATGCTACTATCTAGCCAAATGAGAGGTTTTATATTACTGCTAGCAGTGAGCTTTGGGTTAGCGGTGCTGGTCGGTACAGAAACAGCCCTGGCACAACATACGGTTCGTCCGTTAGTCGCTGATTTTACCTTAGAGGCACGAGGTATGGCCTCACAGACCATCACTATTGATAACCCAACCGAGCGCCAAGCGCGGGTCTACGCAACCGTCAACGCAGTGCGAGTTGATGTTGATGGTGCAATTGACGAATTCATACAACCGGCAGCAGCAGACAATACGCGAACAGTAACCAGTTGGATACAGATCAGTCGGGGTCGTATCGAGATCCCCGCTGGAGAACGACATGAAATACCGCTCCGTATTCAAGTCCACCCGAACGCTGAACCAGGTATTTACCACGCTTTCATTGGCTTTCCTCGTGCTCGAAATCGAGATGAAGCTGAAGACCTAGTATTTCGAGGTCAGGCACCAGGCACTATGTTGCGGATCGAGATTGCTGATGGTCGGCAAGCTTTTTTACGATTAGAGAATTTTACGACCGAACGCTTTGTTATCGATCCACAGCAATCCCAGTTCACCTACACCATTGCCAACCCAGGTGACGTCTCGCTGGTACCGCAGGGTGAGCTTATTGTATATGACGGACGCGGTCGAGAGATCGGGTCTGTACCTGTTAATCCAACTCAGAAAAATATTGCACCGGGAGAAGCGGTAACATTCCAAAGTGAGTTGCCTGCTGGCGGTCAGCTGGGTCGACACCGTGCACTACTCGCTTTGACCTATGGTGATGGTCAGCGAGCTTCGATAACCGATACTATCTTCTTCCACCAACTACCCTTGCCGCAACTAATAATCATATTTTTGATCTGTTTAGCTGTGGCTACCTTGGCGGCTTACTGGATCCATCGACGTTACACACCTGTCTTAGTTGAAGAGTATGATGCGGTGACACTGTCACACCGTACTGAAGTATTTAGTAGTGACGCTGAGCACGATATCGATCTGCGTTCCGCTGCAGATGAAGTTGAAAGTGATAATTCTCATACTCAGAATGATCAATCGACGTCTTAGTATTATACTATACCTTTGCAGTTTCCTGCTGTGTCTGTATTTTGGGTTGCCGTTGCTGAGCTTTGCTCAAGGTTCCTTGTCGCTTAGTGTCACACCGACATTGTTCGATATCAGTGTTGAGCCAGGCCAGACCTGGCGTAGTTCTGTTCGGATCATAAACCCAAATGCATTTGATATGACGGTTTACGTCAAACCGGTGCACTTTTCAGCCTCTGGAGAGCGCGGTATTAGTGCGTTTCAACCAGTGCTGGAAACTGAGTCGCAAGGAGCTACTCTAGCTGAATGGTTCGAAGTCTCGCCTGAACCCGTAGTGATTCCAATGCAACAGGCACTGGCAGTCCCTTTTGTCGTTACTGTGCCTGACGATGCATCGCCAGGAGGGCAATACGCCGCCTTGCTGGTCAGTACCCAACCATTTGCCTCGGATACCGATTCATCGCAGATACGTACCACACAAGCAGTAAGTTCGCTGTTCTTTATGCGAGTTGAGGGTGAGGTGATCGAGCGCGGTATGATCAGGTCGTTCCGGGCTATTGATCGTATTGTCTCAACCCCTCGCAATGAATTTTCGCTTCGGTTTCAAAATGATGGCACTGTTCATTTACAGCCGCAGGGCACTATCACTATCTTCAATATGTGGGGTCAAAAGCGAGGCGAGATACCAGTCAACCAGCGTGCTCGCTTTGGTTTGGTCTTACCTAAGTCAGAGGATAATGAAGATAATATCCGCGAATATCGCTTTAGTTGGGAGGCGGTCTTCTCACTACTAGACATCGGTCGATACCGGGCAGAGGCAGTACTAGCGTACGGACAAGATCAGCGTCGCTCGGTACAAGCCACCACGTATTTCTGGGTGATTCCGGTAACTGGGTTACTGATTGTACTGGGGACAGTACTGTTTTTGGTGCTCGTCAGTATCTTACTTATTCGGCGTTATGTGCGCCGTATGCTGCTACTGGCGGGAGTTGACCCAAACACTCTTAGCAATCATAAAACAAGTCGGTCTGGTGATGTTGATCTGTCTCGTACCAAGCCGGCTTGGCTCAACGTAAAGAACGCCGCTCGACCACTAATTGAGGCTAAACAAGATATCAAGGAGCGATTGCGGACCAAAGGGGAGTGGCGAACAATCGGAGTGTCATTACTACGTGATTATTGGTTGGTGTTAGTAGGTCTTGGCCTGGTTGTTCTAGCGGTATTCAGTTGGACAATCTTTACAGCGGCGGTCTACACCCCTGAGCGTGCTTTTGAGGTCACTCTGGAAGACCTGCATCAAACTGAAGTGATATCTTCAGAAGAACTGGCACTACAAGCGATTCAGCAGGGAGTTCAACCGACAGCTATCAACGTTATCAACGCTGCCCTGAAAGATATTCAAGCCACTAACTCGGTGGCGGTCATTAATGTCAGTGGTGAGTCGGGAGTCGGAGCTGCTTTGGCGTTTGAGCTTGCTACAACACCATTGACGTTACAGCAAGTGCGAGCAGACCTGCAACGCGTTTCCAATCGTACAGTGATCGTCGTTGCTCCTTCACAGACAGAACTAGCCCAGCAACTAAGTCGGGTACTTAACAATGCTTTGGTGTCGCCGGCAGCAGAAGGGACAGACCTGGTCGCTGATGTCGTAATTTACGTCGGAGCTGACATCATAGCAAACTAGGTGTATACTAATGAATATGGATACTAAAACCACGATCATTGGGGGATTGGTAGCGGTGCTGGTAGCTACCGGGGGTCTGTTGTGGCTGACGCAAGGTGATCCCGACCCAACCGCCGTCGACACCGACGAGACACCGGTTGTGGAGGTAGAAGAAAACGGCAGATTTGGCTATATTGAGCGCATTGACGCGGTGCAATTTTTCGAAGACGGTGAGCATATCTTGGTAGGTGAGATTGAGATGCCGACCCCGTGTGACTTACTGGAACACGACCACCTGGTACGTGAATCATTTCCCGAGCAAGTGCATATAAGTTTCAACGTAATCAACGAAGCAGATATGTGTGCACAGGTAATTACGCCAGCTCGGTTTCAGATAACCGTTACCGCCAGCGAAGAAGCTACTTTCACAGCTGACTTTATGGGACGAGACGTACCCCTAAACCTTCGTCCGCCAGCACCAGATGAATCACCAGAGGATTTCGAACTATTTTTTAAGGGCTAGTAGTTTTTAGTCCACACGCAGACGACCAGTTTTGCTGTCAGTTGCTTTTAGGTAAAAAGTGTGTTTTAATAGCGATGGAGCTTGAAATACGGCAGCAGCCACCGACAATTAGTTGGAGCACTCGCTGTCGAGAGTGTTCTGGTTGCAAGCAAATTGCTATGTTTCGAGCTGTAGGTTTCCTCATTATTTTATGGGGATTGTCGAAGCTTTTTAATTCATTTGCTGCATTTGATGTAGCGTTGGTCGAAGTTTTCCGGGCTGTTGAATTATCAGCCCAACAGACGCAGGCGTCTATCGAACGCTTGCGAGAGGAAGATTAGACCATTTCGAACAGGCCCTTGGGATTTCCCCGGGCCTTTCTGCGTTTACTCTGGTATGATACGTGGTAATGTCAGTCACCCGGATTGTCGAGTACGCCTTCTTCTTTTCACTACTGATCGCAGCGGGTTATTTTGCCTGGCTACTCCTCTCACCATTTTTGCCTGCGTTGGCTTTGGCGGCAGTGGTCGCTACCATCTGTTACCCAATGTATACCCGTATTAAGCACTACATGCCACGTCAAAGCGCGGGTATGGCAGCTGCACTTTCGACAATTTTGGTCTTGGTCATCATCGTTATTCCCGTATTTTTTGTCACCACTGTTATCGTCAGCGAGGTGGTTTCATTCTATCGAGTAATTGGTGCTGATGATTCCTCTACACTCGTCACGTATATAACTGAGATTGAAGAGCGTATCCAATATTACGCGCCCGGAGTAGACATCAGTATCATCGAACAGCTGCGTCAAGGTACACAATGGTTTGCCTCAAATCTTGGTGCTATCTTTGCTGGCACTGCTTCTACCATTTTCTTGCTGGTCATATCTATCATCGGTATGTTTTATAGTTTCCGTGACGGACAACGCTTTACCCGCTGGCTTATTCGAGTCAGTCCGCTACCTGACACTGAAGATGAAGTGATTTTGGCTCGACTGGCTTTGGCGGTACGTTCGGTGGTGGTAGGGGTAGTCTTAGTCTCTATTATCCAAGGTATAGTGGCGGCGGTGGGCTTCTCACTCTTTGGTATCGAACGAGCGGTTTTATGGGCCTCGATTGCGGCGATTGCCGCTCTACTACCAGGTATTGGCACCTCGGTCATTATGATACCGGCGATTGCCTATCTTTTTGTTACTGGAGATATTGGTAATGCCATTGGTCTGTTGATCTGGGCGGCGATCGCAGTGATCGCTATCGACAACTTTATTGGGCCGTATTTGATGAGTCGCGGAAACAAGCTTCATCCTTTTATCATTCTTCTTTCTGTACTGGGTGGTATTTCGATGTTTGGACCGATCGGCTTTGTCATCGGACCAGTTATCATCAGCTTATTTATGGTCCTTTTGGAGATTTACGGGCATAATATAGCTATCCAGGCACCGGCACCTGCGCCACCTAAAAACACCAAGTAACTATGCCAGCACTCGAGAAAAAGCAAGTCGTATCATTTCTAAAGATCCTCCAGATACCAGTCGATAAGTCTCCTGATGAGATCAAGGATCTGTTGCTTGAGGCTGGCTGGAATGATAAAGACGCTGCAGAAGCCGTCACGGTGTTATACCCACACGGAAAAGAGGAAGCGGAAGAAAAAGAACGATCTCGAGCTTCGCAGATCGTGGCACAGAAGTATGTGCAACCAGAAGAGCGGTTGGATGAAGTGGTTGCTCCTGAACCAATCGCCGAGGCTGTCTCGACTGATGCGCCAGAAACCATTCCTGAGCCACCAACCATAGAACCTGCCGAGGAGACCATTTCGTCAGCTGTATCAGCTGTGACTGAAAGTGTCGACACGGTCCCAGAAGAAGAAATGATCGAGGTCCAGCCCGAGCCAACTCCGACTCCTTCACCTGTTACGGTCGAGCCACCAGCTGAGTTGATCTCAACCATCGCAGCGCAACAGAGTAGACCTATGGACGAACCAGGCCGTCCTCATACCGACGCGCCGTGGCTACGTGACCAAGTCGATATTTATGATGTCACTCCGGAAGAACGAGAAGAGATGATCCGTACGGTCTATCGTACTAATGAGCGATTGAGTCCGCAAACCATCCACGCCCTACTTGGGATTGACGTTGACTTGTCTGAATTTGAAGCTCGCTACCATCGGCAACAAACGGGCATCAATTGGGTTCAGGTGATCATCATCTTTGTCTGTTCGCTGTTGATCGCTGTGGCGGCCTTGTTTGGTGGTATGTACTACTTTGAGGTTGGTCCATTTCATCCTTCGATGGACAGCAGCTTAGGGGGAATACGTTGATATGTTACGAATTGCCTATTCCACGCGACTGCTGGTGGTCGGTGCGGTAGTGGTGTTAGTATTTGTTCTGGCCTTGGTCGGACAGTCAGTGGTGTCGCCCACAACCATAGATCAACCGCCGCCACCAATACGCACTATTGTTACCGCTAACAGCTTGATGGCTACCACCTCATCACCGGGCAGGGTGTTGTTTACCGGAGATATAATGCTTGGTCGTGACGTTGAGCGACGCAATCGACGAGATGGGATGGGAACATCGTTGGCTGTCTTACAAGCCTTTTCCGAGTATGATGCTATCGTTATCAACCTAGAAGCACCTATTCCCGATCAGCACGTGCCAACGCCCGATTTTGGTATGCGCTTTTCAATACATCGCGACTTTGCACCACTGCTAGCTGCGGCTGGTGTGACGCACGTAGGGCTAGCCAATAATCATACGCTGGATCACGGGCCGGCTGGCTATAATGCTACGCGCATGACGCTAAAGGAGTACGGGCTCAAGCCATTTGGTCATCCTACGAGTATTGATGAAGTCTTATCATTAGCCACCTTCACTGTCGGAGACCACGAAGTTGCTGTGCTTGGTGTTCACGTCTTGTTCACACCACTGGATATAGGAGCGGTAACTGAGTTGATTACGTCGCTCCCGGTCGACACCTTGGTAGTAGCATACATCCATTGGGGTGAAGAATATCAATTACGACATAGTGCGGCGCAACGTCGCCAAGCCGAAGCGTTGGTTACCAGCGGGGTCGATATAATCATTGGTCACCATCCGCACGTGACACAAGGTATTGAAATGATTGACGGTGTACCAGTCGTCTATTCACTTGGTAATATCATATTTGACCAATATTTTTCTAATGATGTACAGGTAGGACTCCTACTATCAATGGTACTCGACGGTGATACACGTGCCTTAGAGCTGATCCCGATCACTAGTATCGGTAGCCCGACCATTCCGCGGTTAATGGATGAAGCTGAGCGAGAGATATTCTTGGCTGACGTAGCTCGTCGAAGTGAGACTGGCATTCGAGCTGATATACAGTCGGGACGGATTACCTGGTGACTTGCGTAGTCAACAATAAAATGGCATTATGCAAACAATAACCATATAGATAATATGAATTTTTCACGATATGAATTAGCAGGTTTTCTTGGCATCGCACTTTTGATGTTGGTGGCTGTTTGGGCTATCAAGCTAGAATCTAACCTGGCATTTTTATCACTTTCGACGCAGCAACAGGCAGCAAGTGTTGGTGCAACAGTGGTAGGCGAAGGCCAAGATCGAGTGAGTGCGGTTAGTCAAGCGGTTGATCAACGTGGTCGCGTGCAGCAACTGATCATTGAGGACGTGCTAACGGGTGCAGGGCGAGAGGTAACAACTGGTGATCGCGTGACCGTCCATTATGTTGGTCGCCTTCGAAACGGCCAAGAGTTTGATAACTCACGTGACCGCGGTCAGCCCTTCAGCTTCACTGTCGGACAAGGACGAGTGATTGCCGGTTGGGAAGAGGGTATCCTGGGTATGCGAGAAGGCGGGAGTCGCATCTTGGTTATTCCACCGGAGCAAGCCTACGGCGCACGTGGGGCTGGACAAATTCCTCCCAATGCTACCCTCATCTTTGCTATCGATCTGCTAGAGATTGAGTAAATGCCGAAACAGCCAGTAACATTTACTATTGAAACATCTCAGCCCGGGACACTAGCCCGGGCTGGTGTTATTTCTACACCGCATGGAGATATTCCTACCCCAGCTTTCGTGGTGGTTGGTACGAAAGCCACCGTTAAGGGTGTACGATCAGATGAGTTGCGGGATGTAGTAGGGAACAGTGTTACCTTAGCCAACACGTATCACTTATTCTTGCAACCAGGTCATGAGACCGTTGCTGCCGCGGGTGGCCTACATAGTTTTGCCAACTGGCAGCTGCCGACGATGACGGACTCGGGTGGTTTTCAAGTTTTTTCGCTGGGGGCGGCCTTTGGTAAAGGGGTAAGTAAGTTTGCGGCGGGTGAGGAAACAGCGGCACAGCAATATCACGGCCTCAATGTCTACAGCCAGGAATTTGCCACTGAACACGGTAAGCTCTGTATTGTCGATGAAGAAGGTGTTACATTTACATCACATATAGATGGCTCAATGCATCGCTTTACCGCCGAGCGCTCAATTGAGATACAGCACGCCATCAGAGCAGATATCATTATTGCTTTTGATGAGTGTACGAGCCCGACTGCTGATTATGAGTACCAACGGGAGGCGATGGCTCGGACGCATCGCTGGGCCAAGCGCAGTATTTTGGCACATAAACACAACTACGAGGCTCTCAAGCGGCAAGGTCTGTATGGGGTGGTGCAAGGTGGTCGGTACCTTGATCTGCGAGCCGAGAGTGCCAAGGTGTTGGCTGGTATGGATTTTGCTGGCTACGGCATCGGGGGGAGCTTCTCCAAGGCCGATCTCGGTGAGGCGCTACGGGTCGTCAATGAGGTCTTGCCGCCAGAGAAGCCGCGCCACTTACTCGGGATTGGTGAGCCGGAGGATATTGTCGAGGGGGTACTGCTCGGTTGTGATACGTTTGATTGTGTTGCCCCCAGTCGCATTGGGCGTACGGGGCAAGTCTATGTGCGGACCGGCACGGAGAAGACCACTCCCTGCGGCACCTTTACCTATCCTGAATTGACCAAGATCAATCTACGGCAAAGCCAGTATCAGGCAGACCAATCCAAGCTCGACCCCTTAGCTCCCGCTGAACATGCTATTGCTCATACTTATAGTAAGGCCTATCTCGCTCATCTGTTTCGGGCTAACGAGATGTTGGGACCACAACTCTGTACCCTGCACAACCTACAGACCATCGTGGCTTTTACCAAGGATTTGCGGGGTCAGTTGCTGGCGGAGGCGTAGGTACGAAATCGGGCAAAATAAGGGTAAAAAACGGACACACTATAGTGTGTCCGTTTTAAATTGCTTAATTATTGGCTTTTTTGATAAAAAACTGGGCATATGGGCAGTATTTGCTATACTCAGCAAGTGAAATTTCAGATCAGTACGGAGAAAATCCCAGCCGGGGATCAACCCAAAGCCATCGAGCAACTGGTGTCTGGTGTAACGGCTGGTCACACGCACCAAACGCTATTGGGTGTGACCGGCTCGGGCAAGACTTTTACTGCCGCCAATGTGATTCAGGCAGTGCAGAAGCCAACCTTGGTGATCGCGCACAACAAGACCCTGGCGGCGCAGTTGGCGCAAGAGTACCGAGACTTCTTTCCTGATAATGCAGTCCACTACTTTGTCTCGTACTACGACTATTACCAGCCAGAGGCGTACGTACCGACCAGTGATACGTATATTGAAAAGGAGGCGCAGATCAACGAAGAGATCGATCGGCTGCGACATGCCTCCACCCAAGCGCTACTCACTCGCGAGGATGTTATCATCGTGGCCTCGGTCTCGTGTATCTATGGCTTAGGGGCGCCAGAACAATACCTAAAAAAGCATAAAAAGCTTGAGCGAGGTTTTAGCACCACGCGAACTGAGTTGCTGCGGACGTTGGTTGATATGTACTTTGAGCGTACCAATGCTGACTTAACGCCAGGTACGTTTCGTGCTGTTGGCAATACGGTGGAGATAATGCCAACCAATGAACGGGTGGTGTATCGTCTTAGTTTCCAAGGTACAACGGTGGCCGAGATCGTGCGTATCGACGCGGTCAGCCGATCAATTATTGATACGCCTGAGACGTTCTTTCTTTTTCCAGCGAAGCACTTTGTGACCCCAGAAGATGAGCGCAAAGTCGCGATTGCTGACATTGAGTTAGAGCTCGATGAGCAACTAGCGTACTTTAAGCGAGAAGGTAAATTGCTCGAAGCCGAACGACTCAAACGACGCACCCAGCATGATCTGGCCTTGATCCGTGAGGTTGGCTACTGCAACGGTATCGAAAATTATTCACGTCACTTTGATCGGCGTCAGCCGGGAGAGGCACCGTATACACTCCTTTCGTATTTCCCCCACACGCCTGAGGGTAAGCCAGACTTCCTAACCATTATCGATGAATCGCACGTCACCATTCCGCAGCTCAATGGGATGTACGCCGGTGACCGGTCGCGTAAAGAGACGTTGGTCGAACACGGTTTTCGCCTACCAAGTGCCGTTGATAACCGCCCATTGAAATTTGCCGAGATCGAAGAGCGACTAGGACAGCGTATCTACACCTCTGCTACGCCTGGTTCGTATGAGTATGAGCAGGCCGCGACCACACAAGTGCTGATGATTGAGCAAATCATCCGTCCCACTGGTCTGGTGGACCCTGAGATCGATATTCGGCCAGTGACCGAGGTGGGTGAGTATCCCGGTCAGGTCAAAGACTTTATCGCCGAAGCAACGAAAGTGATTGCGAGTGGCGCGCGGGTCTTGACGACTACGCTCACCAAACGGATGGCGGAAGACCTGGCTGACTTCTTAGAAGAGCGGGGTATGAAGACCAAATACATTCATAGCGATGTCGACACCATTGAGCGTATTGACATTCTTAATGACTTTCGCCGCGGTATCTTTGATTGCCTAGTGGGTGTGAACTTGTTGCGTGAAGGACTCGATCTCCCGGAGGTCGAGCTGGTAGCGATTCTTGATGCTGATAAGGAGGGCTTTTTACGCAGTGAGACTGCCCTCATTCAAACCATTGGTCGCGCTGCCCGTAATGTTCGTGGTCGAGTGGTGCTCTACGCCGACACAATGACTGGCTCATTAGAGTATGCCGTCAACGAGACCCGACGCCGCCGTGAGCTACAGCTGGCCTATAATGCTGAGCACGGCATAACACCCCAGACCATTGCTAAAGAAATCAAATCCATTACTGATCAGTTGCGGACTGAACATAATCAGACCGTGGCCACCTTGCTTGCAGTCGATCGAGCGCTGTACGCTAAAAATCCCAAGAAAGTCATCAAGGAGAAACGCCAGCAAATGGCTGAGGCGGTTGCAATTTTAGACTTTGAGACGGCTGCTATTTTGCGTGATGAGATACGGGCGCTGGAAAGTGATGATCCAAAGACGTAGTGGTGTGTTCGTCGCATCTGCAACAACATTGAGTGAGCCCGGTTTGTCTTGACGACGTCCGGGCTCGTTATTGGTCACTGGTCATGACGTATCCCTCTCTGCGTTTCGCTTTAGCTTCTCGATTTCATCCTTGAGATGATTGAGAAACTGCACCTCTGCACCCGGAAAGCTCCTGGCAAAGCGTATGGTAAGCACTTGCTCAGTTTCATCATAGGTGAGGGTTGGACCCCGGTGCCTTTCAAGTGCCTCCACTTTGGCTTTAATAGCAGGTATAAGCTCGGGTGGTGTGTTGAGAACTACGAGCTGGTTATTGACCAGCGGGGGAACAATGGGCGCGTTCACGGTCATCACCTCCTTTCAAGACGCCTCTATCTATAGTGTACGTTGTTGATTATTTGTTGTTACTAGACTTATCTAATTTCTGTGGTTTATTGTTTTTAGGTATTGGGGGAACAATGACCGGAATGTCGTTTCGTCGTGTATAATTCAGCTATGTTCACACCACGTTTAGTACAAAGCAGTGAACGAGCTACTCAGTCGATACGCAACTGGTCAGCTTTGGTGTTTCGGTATGCGGGCATCTGGCTCGGTGTGCTGGCACTTGGAGCCGGAACTGCGGCATTTGTCGTACAAGCGACTTTGCTTAGTGACAACAACGACCGCTCAGTTACGCATTTTGCTGCGACTGCAGCCGCGCTGGCTACGTATGACACTCAATCCACTGTATCGGCCATGACCCACACCAATTCTCTGGCAGGTGAAGTACGACGGTTGGTCTTGGCGCCTGCAACGCAACGTCAGTTGCAACAATTACGTAATGAACTATCGCAAGCCCTACGGTCTGGCGATTCAGCACAGATTACCGCCGCGGCGAATGGCTTCACCCAACAGCAGGAACTATTGCTCACGTACGCTGTCTATGAATCACCAAGTGAGCGCCGGGCGTTGGCAGAGGAGATCCGTCAATACATTAGTGACGAGATTGGTTACGTCATTGCGGCTGAGACGATTCTCTACAATCTGCACCACGGTAGTACAGATCCTGTAGCGGTCTTGGCGACGGGTGAATTATTACAAGGAAACATCCCGGAGGACCGATCGTTGGTCAGACTGGCCTTGACCGGCTCCGATGCTGCTGAGATGAAAATGATACCTCTAACTTCTAACGAGACACCAATGTGGATCACTCCGGAACTTGGTGGTGTGGTTGACGAGGATATGCTTGAAATATCAACTGTAAGCGTACAGTCAGTAGCGGATAGTGATCGAACGTATTTACAATTTTCTGGTCGGGCTGCAGTTTCTTCTCAGGTATATTTGACCATCTCTGATTTTCCTGTTCGTGTGCCTGTTGGTTTTAACTCTGAGCAGTGGACGACCCACGTCCCCAACGTCTTACCAGATGGAGTGTATCAGGCCGTAGTTAGTTTGTTTGATGATTTTGGTATGATCATCGCGAAAAGCGAACCACTAGTCTTTACGGTACAGGATAGGCAACTAGCGGTAATCAGTTCTGTGTATCGTTCATCCTCTGTCGGTACTTCACCTACCGCGACTCTTTTCTTTATGGTGATATGGTTATCAGTGATTATGGCCAGCTTGGTTCTGATACTGCTAGGATATATGTTGCAGACACGTAGATCTGAATTGCAAGCCATCAAGCGGAGTAACCTATGAGACAGCTGTTTTCACGACAACTATTCTACACCGTGTTTCAACAACCACAGGTTTTGGTGGCGCTGATCGTCATTGTCTTCCTACCACTATTGTTTGTGTATACAGCCAACCTCTTTCTCGACGCCGGCCGGGCAAATTATGTGGCGACCGTCGAATCAGCGGTGGCCAGTATTCATGATGCGCTGGCTCTTACCATCGCTGGCGACAGATATCAGCCAGCTGCTTATGAAGAGATGGTGCTGCGTACTGTAGCGAGAAATCATGACATGATCAGTCTGGAGCTGGTAGTTCCAGAGGTTGCTGGCTTGCGTGTAGCCCACTCCAGTCAACCTGGTCGCCGCGACCAGCTCTACGAACGAGATCTGTTATTAGCGCGAGCCACTATAGAAGTAAATCAAACCCTCCATGAAGTAGTGGTCGACGAAGCTGGTTCGCAGATACAATCAGTGCGTCTGGTGCGAGATCAAAGTGGTACGCAATTTTATATTATCTCTACGTACTCACTTAATAACCTTGAGGCAGCGTTCGTAAAGAACCTTTGGTCTATTTATCCGGTCTTGCTGGTCATCTACGTAATTGTCTTAGTAATTGCGATTTGGCACGTGCACGCGATAAGTTACCGTGATTTATTTACGTATACATATGACACCTTACGAAGCAGACGTCAGTTTACCCAGATGATCGCCCACGAACTTCGTGAGCCACTAACTGTAGCACGTGGATATGCTAGCATGATGCTCGAAAATAATACGTTGAGCCAAAAAGATAGAGCAGAGCTTGAGCAGATCAAACATGCTACCGAACGTATAGCATCCAGTATTGCAGATATCGTTGATGTGGCAAAAATCCAGGCTGGTACTACTCAGTTGGTTATCGCGCCCGTGGATATTGGTGAAGTGACAGTGGCAGTACTCAATGACGTACGACCTCGTCTGAACGATATACCGATCACCCTGGTCCAGTCCGGTCGCTTGGCGGGAGCAGTGGTCAAAAGTGATGAGCAGGCGATCACACAAGTCATTCGTCGTCTAGTAGAGCATAGTATAGACAACCTAGTGGCAGGAACTATCGAGATTGATATTAATGCTCGTAGAACGACTTGTGATATTCATATAAAGATACGCGGAAAAGGCCCAGCCATGCATGATGCACGTAAAACATTTGCACCATTTTTTGCCACTCCAGGGAGTAAAACGCATGAGACATTAGTAGCTGGACTGTCTGCTTGGATCGCGCGTCAGTATATAGATACTATCGGGGCTCGTGTCAACGTAGAATCAATTAAAGATGTCGGGGTAGATATAGTGGTGTCGGTCCCCACTTCTTACCATCAGCATACAGCGAGTTAAACAGTGATTTTGCAGCATACTAAAACTACGGTATGCTGTTCAGGCTATGGCCCGCAAAGAAAAAACACCAGCAGACCAAACTCGACAGCAAACACGCGGGCGGGAAACTATTGTGGTCCAAGGAGCGCGGACTCACAATTTAAAAGACATCACCGTTACTATCCCACGTAATCGCCTGGTGGCTATTACTGGTCCTTCTGGCTCGGGAAAGTCATCATTGGCTTTTGATACTATCTTTGCTGAAGGCCAACGTCGATATGTTGAGTCATTATCACCGTATGCGCGCCAGTTTCTCAACAAAATGCAAAAACCAGACGTTGACGAGATAGTCGGACTCTCACCCGCCATTTCCATCGACCAAAAATCTGCGTCACGTAACCCACGCTCAACCGTAGCAACGATTACTGAGATATATGATTACTTGCGTATTTTGTATGCCCGCGTGGGACAGCCATACTGTTTAGACGTAGATGTCCCGATCCAAAAGCTTTCGCAAGATGAGATACTTGGCATAATCACGCAGGCGATAAAGGATAGGGAAGTTCAGACTGCCACCAAGCAACAAAGTCAGCACGTCATGGGGATTGAGGTATCAAAAGGTCGAGTGGCCATTTTTGCACCGGTCGTGGTCGGTCGCAAAGGTGAGTACTACCAACTCCTCTACGATCTACTTGGCAAGGGCTATGAGACCGTAAAAATTGATGGAGAAGTCAAGCAGTTGCGGGAAAAAATTGTGCTCAGCAAGACCAAACGACACGATATTGATATCTTGATCGATGAAATATATGTCAGTGAGTTTAAGGATGACCCTAAAGGTTCACACGAACGTTTGTCTGAAGCAGTCGAGCTGGCGTTGCATGAAGCGAATGGTTTAGTGAAAGTGGAAAGTCCTGATGGCTCAGTGCGCACGCTTTCGGGACGATTTGTCTGTCCAGCTGATGGCTCTTCGTTTCCTGAAGTTGAACCACGATTGTTTTCCTTCAACTCTCCCTATGGTGCGTGTCCGGAGTGTAACGGCTTGGGCGTGGTGGGTATTTTCAATGATGAAATATGTCCGAAATGTAACGGTGCGCGTTTACGACCAGAAGCTTTGCGGGTGTACCTGGGTGGTTCGAAGGATTTCCTTGGCTACAATATCGTTGATTTTACACGAATGACCGTTGATGAGGCAATCGCCTTTGTCGATACACTTAATTTTACCAAGAAAGAGTACGAGATCGCCTGGCCAGCCTTACGCGAGATTATTGATCGATTGCATTTTATGAAAAATGTCGGTATTGGCTATCTGACACTTGATCGTCGAGCTAACACCCTTTCAGGCGGTGAAGCTCAAAGAATCAGGTTGGCTTCTCAGTTAGGTTCGGGCTTAGTAGGAGCGTTGTATGTACTGGATGAGCCAACTATAGGTTTACACCAACGAGATAATGACCGCTTGATCCAGACACTTATCGAGTTGCGAGACCTCGGCAACACAATCATCGTGGTCGAGCACGATGAGGATACGATTTTTGCTGCCGATTATATTGTTGATATTGGTCCCGGAGCTGGAGTCCACGGTGGGGAAGTGGTGGTGGCTGATTACTTACAACCATTGCTAGCTGCTAAAAAAGACTTGACTGGTTCAGCGACAATTGCGTACTTGCGTAAAGACAAACAAATACCGGTACCAGAACGTCGTACCAGTGAAAAAGGTACGTTGCGCATAAAAGGCGGTACTGCCTTTAACATCAAAAATTTGAACGTTAATCTACCACTTGGACGCCTCGTTATGATAACCGGGGTCTCCGGCTCCGGTAAATCGACATTTATGTATGAGATACTACACAAGAATCTACTCGGTCGCTTAGAGAAGCGACACCGAACCGCCAAACTATACAACTGTAGTGAATTTACCGGTACTGAGTACTTAGGTCGAACCGTTTTAATTGATCAGTCACCAATTGGTCGAACACCCCGCTCTAACCCAGCGACGTATACTGGCGCCTTTACGCATATCCGTGACTTGTTTGCTGCTACGAGTGAAGCGCGGGTGCGAGGGTGGAAACCAGGCCGCTTTAGCTTTAACGTGAAGGGTGGACGGTGTGAAGCCTGTCAGGGCAATGGTGTCATTGCGGTTGAAATGCATTTTTTGCCAACCGTTTTTGTTACGTGTGATGTCTGTGATGGTAAGCGTTTTACCAAAGAGACACTCGAAGTTCGTTACAAAGGTAAAAACATCTATGAGGTCTTGGAAATGACTATCGAAGAAGCCACTGAGTTCTTTAAGGACGTTCCAGCTATTTATGAGCGCCTGAATACGCTGTGCGAGGTGGGGCTCGGCTACCTGCACTTAGGGCAAAGTGCCACGACGCTCTCTGGTGGTGAAGCACAGCGAGTCAAGATTGCGTCTGAACTGTATCGACCACATACGCAAAAAACTATTTATTTATTGGACGAGCCAAGTATTGGTCTTCATTATGACGATGTGGCCAAGCTCATCGATATCTTACAGTCCTTGGTGGACAAGGGTAATACCGTCGTTGTCATTGAGCACAATCTTGACCTTATCAAGTGTGCAGATCATATCATTGACATTGGTCCAGAAGGTGGCGCTGCCGGAGGTAAAGTAATAGCCAAGGGCACCCCTGAGCAGGTGGCAGAAAGTGAAAAATCATTTACCGGACAGTATTTGAGGAAAATCCTTTGATCCACTTGGTGGAACAAGATACCACTTTGTTTAACTGGATATGTGCGTTGGCTTTGATATAGTGGTCTTCAATGCAAAAAGTCGATCTAGCTAGGTTGACCCTACCAGATACACCAGGAGTGTATTTTTTTCTCGGTGCGAAAAGAGAAATTTTGTATATCGGTAAAGCTACATCACTACGTAATCGGGTACGAAGTTATTTTACCCCTGACTTAATTGAGAAGCGCTCACCGCTTATTGTCAAAATGGTAAATGAGGCAAAGACGGTAGAAATTACCGAGACAGAGAGCGTTTTAGAGGCACTAATACTTGAAACCAACCTCATACGCACCCACAAACCTACGTACAATACTCGTAGTAAGGACGATAAAAGCTACAATCATCTCATTATCACCAATGAAGAATGGCCACGGGTTTTGGTGGTGCGTGGAAAAGATCTGACCGAGCAATACACAAAGCAAGAGATAAAATATCACTTTGGCCCATTCCCAAGTGGACAACTGTTTCGTGAGGCGTTGCGTATAGTCCGTAAGTTATTTAAATTTTACGACACTGCCAAACCACTAGGGGCCGAGAAAAGTAAATTGGCCCGAGGCAAAATCGATTTTAATCGTCAGATTGGTTTATATCCCAAAGAGGAATCACGAGAAGAATACCTTAGAACGATACGACATATTAAGCTATTCTTTCAAGGTAAGAAACGGCAAATTATCAAAGAACTACAAAAGGAAATGATACATTACGCAAAAGATGAACAGTTTGAAGTGGCCCAACAGATAAAGCAGCGTATTTTTGCCTTAGAGCATATTCAAGATATTGCGCTTATTAAAGCCGACAAACAATCGTATGACAACCAACACGCCTTTCGCATCGAAGCGTATGACATTGCTCATCATGCCGGGCAAGAGATGGTCGGAGTCATGACCGTAGTGGTAGATGGTAGCGCCCGCAAAAGCGAATACCGCAAGGTTAAAATTAATGGTTTGACTGACGCCAACGATCCAGCAGCGTTGCGAGAGGTTTTAGAACGTCGTCTAGCTCATCCCGAATGGCCATATCCACAGGTCATTGTGGTCGACGGTAGTGTGGCGCAGCGCCGAGCCGCTGAACGAATATTGAAACAAAAAAAGTTCACTATTCCGGTAGTGGCAGTCGTTAAGAATGCTAGGCACAAACCAGTACGGATTGATGGTCAGAAACAAATAGTTGAACGTTATCAACCAGAGATCTATCTAGCCAACGCTGAGTCTCATCGCTTTGCTATTACCTACCATCGTGAGCGAGCTCGCAGGCGTTTAACTAAGACTTGAATCAAGAAAGCTCACGTTTAATATACACAGCGATCTGTGGTTGTTGCATGATACAATATCAGTATGTCACGATCACACGTTGCCGTTGTCCGAGGCGGCATGAGCAGTGAGTACGAAGTCTCGATGCGAACTGGTGCGGCGGTTTTGCGAGCACTCCAGTCACTTGAGTATCCGTACAAAGATGTCACCATCACCAAGACTGGCGACTGGCTAGTCGGTGGACGTAGGTATTTGCCTGAGCAAGTCCTCCAGGATATTGACGTAGTGTTTATTGCTTTGCATGGCGAACATGGCGAGGACGGCAGGTTGCAACGATACCTTACTAACCATCAGATTCCCTATACAGGCAGCCGCGCCTTGGCCTCCGCCACGGCATTGAACAAGGCGTTTACAAAACGGCTGGTTCAAGCTCATGGCATCACCACCCCGCGCTTCGCGCTGTTTGATGAGCGTAATACTGCTGCTGATAGTAATTTTCACTCGTTACTTGCGTTTGGCACAGAATTGGTCATTAAACCAGTCGCAGCGGGCTCCTCTGTCGATACTTTGGTCGGAGTGCCGTTGACTGACGTACCCAATCAAGTTCGTTCTCTGCTGTCTAAATACGAAACAGTGATGGTGGAAGAGTGTATTCGGGGCAAGGAGTTGACAGTCGGTATTCTTGAGCAATTTCGTGACCAAGATCATTTCGTTTTACCACCGATTGAGATCAAGCCTTTAGATTCCCACATGTTTTACTCGTATGATGCTAAGTATGGAGGACAGACTGAGCTGGTTTGTCCAGCCTCATTGTCAGACATTGAATGTAGTCAACTGCAAGATCTTGCCACATCAGTACACCGATTGCTTGACCTTCGACATTATTCCCGCAGTGATTTTATTGTCCAAGATGGACAGGCTTACTTCTTAGAGATCAATACTCTACCAGGTTTAACTAAGACCTCATTATTTCCGCGCGCATTGCAAACAGCCGGTGTGGAATATGATGAATTGGTCGCTCATTTGATCGATAAGGCCGCTCACTAGACGAAGCTAGTCGGGGGATAACTCTAGGTGTAATCTGCAAAACACAGTATACTATTATCATATGAACATAGAAGGGACTCCCAATGAGCGAGCATTATTAGTATTTTTTGCCTACGTTTGTGGTTTTACCGCTGCCCTAATCTTGTTTCGTTTTGCCCTAACTGATCCTGTGGCTGTTGAAGTATCACAACCAATCATCCAGCCTAGTAACCAAGCGGCGAGCGTGGCTGGCGCATTACCAGCAGTCGCAGGTGAAGAGAGCGCGGCTATTGAAACTACTCAGCAATTAGTGAGTGATAGGCTGCAATATAAGAATCAAGGATTATACTTTATGACTGATGATGTAGATGTGCCTTTATTGTTGAGTAAAGACATTTCTGCTACTACGTTCACGTACCTTGATTTACCAACTTTACGAGACCGTCAAGGCTTCCATACCGCTATTCCTGTTTATCAACATTTTGCCAATTCCTCATACCTATACTACTGCGAGCAGTATGACGTAACTGGCCAGTGCACACCATTCCTATTTGACACGCAGTCGCAAACACTACACGCTATTCAAGATGAATCTGGTCCATTAACCTTATCCACCAATGAAGCTCGTTCAGTAGTACGTACTGCTGCCGGCTCGATTGTGATTGGTAGTTTTCAGTCAGTTTCTCCGGATGAGCCGTGGCTGGTTCGTCCACGTTAGCCAGTGCTTGAATCGCTTGACGGGCGCAAGGCAAATGCGTACTATAGCGTAGCTCGTTTGAGTAAGATTTGGGCCCGTAGCTCAGTTGGCTAGAGCGCCTCATTTGCACTGAGGAGGCCGCAGGTTCGAATCCTGTCGGGTCCACACACTAACATTTGCCGCCGAAAGGCGGTTTTTGTGTGGACTCGAAGCAAGCAAATTTGTTTGCTTGCGTCAGGATGAGAACGGCGGAGTCATGTTTCGGCTATCCCTAATGCCGAAACAGACGAGCCGTGTCCCGTGGTTCTTAACGAACGAAGTGAGTTTAGAAACCATCAGGACGAATCCTGTCGGGTCCACATAGGTATATATAAAACAGACTGCTATTCATGCAGTCTGTTTTATATATAGAAAGCAAACTGCTTTGCTTTCGTACGTATGTGGAAGGCGGAAGTATGTCTTCATTTCCTGTCTAGAAATGAAGACGGCTGAGCCGGGGTCGAGAGTGCTTATCTAGAATTGGAATGTAGTGAACAATTATAGTTAGCAACTCGTGACCACAAAAGCTTAGGCCAGAATACGAATGTGTAGTGAATGTAAATCAGATATCTTGTAGCTTTACTATCCAGCATTTGCTACAATCAGCAGCATTATGGAGCGTGAGCAATTAGTGGAGGAACTAACCGAGCGCGGTTTGATAGCACAGACGGGCGGGGGAGAGTTGGCTGAAATATTAGCTGAAGGTAAGGCTGTGTACCTCGGTGTTGATCCGAGTGCTGATTCGATGCATGTTGGTAATATGGTGCCGCTTATTTTACTTAAGCATCTGGTCGATGCTGGTATGACGCCTACATTGTTGGTTGGTGGAGGCACTGGCTTGATTGGTGACCCGAAAGAGAGCGGAGAGCGTCCCATGATCGATACCACTCAAGCAGCACAGAATGCAGAGGCGATACGTACGCAATTTGCAGCTCTTTTAGCCATTCCTAATCTTCACCTGGTAAATAATCTTGATTGGTTACAAGACGTTGGTCTACTGAGCTTTCTTCGCGACGTTGGTAAGCATTTTACGGTCAATCAATTAATCAAGCGGGATATCATCAAACGACGCCTAGAGACTGATGAAGATAGTATCTCCTATACTGAGTTTTCGTACTCACTACTACAGGCGTATGATTATTGGCATTTGTTCACTAATCATGGAGTAAACGTACAAGTAGGTGGTTCAGATCAGTGGGCCAATATTATCTCAGGCGTAGACCTTATCCGTCGTAAAGAACAGGCGACAACGTACGCGATAACTACACCAATCGTTATCGATAGAAATACAGGCAAAAAATTTGGCAAATCTGAAGGTAATGCTGTCTGGCTCGATCCGACCAAGACCACACCTTTTCACTTCTATCAGTTTTGGCTAAACGTCAGTGACGAAAACGTAGCTGAGTACCTACGCATCTTCACCTTTATTCCCTTGGACGAAATCACTGATCTACTGTCAAAACATAATGCACAGCCGCACGAACGGCACGCCCAGCGCGCTCTCGCTGAGGCTGTTACCACTTTTGTGCATGGTCAGGCCGTTGCTGCAGACGTGAAAGTTGTCAGCCAGTTGCTGTTTGCTAAAGACGTGCAGTTGGAGTCATTGTCTCAGCCACAGATACAACTCTTGCAATCGGTGGTTCCTACTGCTGTCTACACCACCCAACAACTGCGAGATGAATTTTCATTGGTTGATGTTTTACTGACGACCGGGCTTGCAAGCTCCAAGAACGAGGCACGACGTTTTGTAGAGTCAGGTGCGGTTACCATAAATGGTGAAAAAATTTCTGCTGACACAGATTTAGAAACATTGCTAATAAATTCAGCTCTATTTCTTATTCGTCGAGGAAAGTCGCTAGCTTTACTCACAACGACTCCTAAGTAGTTGCTTCAGAGTGGTATACTAAGAATTATTGGTATAGCCACTTTTGCATGAAACTTTTTACCACGTATACGTACTCATGGCTTGAATTGAGTATCTTCAAGGTAGCGCTGTTGTTAATCGGTGCTCTGGTGGGCGCCTATTATAGTGAGTTTGTTTTGACCAATGTTGTACTGTTGTCAGTAATTGCAGCAGTTACATCAGTTTATATTATGTATGTGTCATGGCCACAAATGTTTCTGGACAATACAGCGAACAGCAATAGTCAGTCGCAGTGAAGGTAGGCCTAGTTGTTGCAACAAAATCCTTACAATTTGTCTGGTATACTACCATTAGTTACGAATTTATTGTCAAACTATGTCATTACATGAAAAAAGCAATGTCTATCTTGCGATAAGTGGAGCGTTACTATTCATTCTAGGAGGAGTGGCAGTTTTAGCTTACGTCATTCAAAATCCTGAACGTTTCTCTTACTCAATTGGCACATATTCGACTCTTGCTACAGAAGAAGAGTCTGTTGGTACAGGGGCTGCTCCTGAAGGCTACGTGCTACCAGAGTTAACTATTATTGAAACCATTGAGCTGCCGCAAGTCAGTCGCATAACTGGTCGCGGTATCAATGAACTACTTGATCAGCGTCGCTCCCGCACTGACTTTGCAGATACTGAGTTGGCGCTGGCAGACCTGTCACAAATGCTATGGTCAGCAGTGGGTGAAACGACTGAGGCTGGCTATCGCACCACTCCCTCCCGCGGGCGAGCCTATCCAGTTAGACAGTTTGTCGTAGTCTACCGTGTCAGCGAACTCGAACCAGGACTCTATGTTTATTTACCGGAGACACACACGCTTGGATTGTTGCGACCGGGAGACAAGTCAGGTATTTGGCCTGAAATAACCAGTCAACCTCATCCAGCCAATGCTGCTGCCACTATTATGATGGTGGCAGATATGACTCGTGGTCAAAATTTCCGACATACCACCCTTCAAGAATCAGGTCACATGGGACAAAATCTTTACCTGCAAGCAGAGTCACTAGGATTAGCCATGACGGTAATGGGGGGCTTTAGTCCTGATGCCGTGCATGCATATCTAGATTCAGATCCGTGGGAAGAAGCTGTTTATTTGGTACCAATCGGTAATCGAGTTGGTGAGTAGCGAAACTGCAGTTTAATTATCGACCAAGACACCAACTTGTAGTGCATCTAAATCACGACGAGCACTTGGTGAGTGAATACGTTCAAAGGTAGCTGTAGCGTCAGTGCCGCAACCTGATAGCAAGGCAGACCGGCCGCCAGGGTGACTCTCGGAAGCAATGTAGTCGGTGAGGTTGTAGACGTTACCGAATGCAGCCATCCAGCAATTAGCAGCCGTATTTCTTTGGGCCACTTCAGCTAACGTGTAGGCCGGCCACTCGGTAGCTGATTCAGTAACGTGGGCGCGAACCGCACGCTTCTGTTCTTCCGCCAGTATGATGACGTTGTAGACAGCAAAAAAAGTGATGATTATTAATATTGTCATCACACCTCGGGCGTGCTTCATTCGTTTACTAGCAAGGTTTTGATCTAACATAGATTTATACTTGTGACTTTGGTGCGAATAGACGCTTTATGCTCTGCAGTACTACCGCCACGATTCCCACTGCTACGACATACCCAAACAGGAACGTTAGAAAATTAACAGAAATCGGACCGGCTACTCCTAGGATAGTAGCAGCCCACCATGAGGTGAATGACACAGCCGCACCAAGCCACAGAGGTACCCAGCGATTACTAATAGCTACAGCGTTGGCAATGATTATAACGACCAGAAATTCTTTAAATATCACTTTAGTACCAAGCAACATACTTAGACTATCGTAGTGCCAGTGATACCAGGCCATAGCCAGTACTGACAACAAAATGAAGCCAGTACCAACCCTAATTAAAAAGTAGTTACTGTGTAGTAGAGCACCTTCATCAGCAGTAACTTTACCGTCGCGTAAGGCTTTATGAATTTGTACCTCGGCGATGGTGGCCCCACCGGCACCAAGTACAGTGCCAACAATATGTAAGAGTATAATAAATGTGTAAACGTCCATACTGTCATCAGTTTATCAAACATCATTATGTTTTTATTGGTTTTTTCACAGGGCACACAGATTACATTGTTCGTAAGTGATATACTCCAATAGTATGAAAATTGCATATATTTCACCGAACGAAGGAGAGCAAGAGATTGTCACTAATCTATTACCAGATCACGAGATCGTGTTTTACGATGGTATGATTGACACTGAAGTGCCAGAAAACTGTCGAGATGCAGAAGTCATTTCACTGTTTGTCAATTCGAAGCTAACAGCCGAGATGATCGACACAATGCCAAACTTAAAGGTGATAGCTCTGCGCTCTATGGGTTTTGACCACGTTGATGTGGCTCATGCTTATGCGAAAGGCATCAAGATCGGCTATGTCCCTCGCTACGGTGCCCAGACGGTGGCTGAGCACGCTTTTGCTCTCATTTTATCACTGTCTCGCAAAGTGCCACTGATGTATGATCTGCTTCAACGTGAAGGAAATATCGACATTTCAGCGCACGAAGGTTTTGATTTGTGTGGCAAGACCATCGGCGTACTTGGTACCGGTAATATTGGTCGTCGTACCTGCGAGATTGCCAAAGGTTTTCGGATGGAGGTTAAAGCGTTTGATCTATACCCAAACCAAGAACTAGCCGCCGAGCTTGGTTTTGAATACCTGAGTCTAGACGAAGTACTTGGTCAAGCTGATATCATCTCGATTCATGTACCAGCGACTGCAGAAAATCACCACATGTTCAACGCTGAGACCTTGGCTAAAGTCAAACCAGGCGCGTATATTATCAACACCGCTCGCGGCACACTCATCGACACAGTCGCGTTGCTGCAGGCCCTCAAGTCTGGACACATTGCCGGGGCCGGACTCGACGTGTTTGAAGGAGAAGAATATCTCAAAGACGAAATGAAACTACTCGATGCAGAAGCTATGGCAGACTTACACACCTTCAAAGCCTTCGTGGCCGAACATGAACTCTTAGATATGCCCAATGTGATTATGACACCCCACATGGCGTTTAATACTAAGGAGGCCAAGCTGGAGATCATTGAGACTACAGTTCAGAATATCAAAGACGCAATCACCGGAGAACCAACCTTTGCGATACCGCAACCACAATAATACGCAGACCATCGTGATGCTAGTACGCAAAAACCACCTGATTGGCGGTTTTTGCGTAGCTATTGACGATATGATATATTGTCGTGTAATGGAACCAGATAAATTGACAGAACGGTTGCAGATAATACTACAGACAGCGTTGGAACAAGCGCAAACCCGACGTCACAGCTCGGTAGAGCCGATACACCTGTGGCATGGTCTTTTGCACGTATCTGGCACTATTACCATCCCAGTTTGGCAGCACTTCACGGTTCCGCAAGCAGAGCTTCAAGCTTCTGTTGAGAAAACCTTGTCATCATTACCAACAATCTCGACGGAAGCTGAGCCGCGGCTGTCCACCGAGTCAGTACGAGTGCTAGAACGGGCGCGTGCCATAGCTACAGAATTTACTGATCAATTTCTCAGTGTTGAACATCTTTTAATGGCTTTAGTGGCTGCTGGTGGTACCATACCAGATTTTCTGCGGCAATACAGCATTACCACAGAAGCTTTAACAAATTTTATCAAATCATATCGAGGAACTATGAAAGTTACAGACCCAAATCCAGAAGCCAAGCAAAATGTTTTAGAACAATATGGTGAAGACTATACGACCTTTGCACGAGATGGCAAGCTTGACCCAGTGATTGGTCGAGATGAAGAAATCAGGCGAGCAATGCAGGTCCTCTCACGTCGGACCAAGAACAACCCGGTTCTCTTAGGTGAGCCCGGGGTGGGCAAAACCGCTGTGGTAGAAGGGCTAGCCCAGCGGATTGTTAGTGGCGATGTGCCGGAGTCATTGAAAGACAAACGGCTGATTGGCCTCTCGATTGGTTCACTTTTAGCTGGCGCGAAATACCGTGGCGAGTTTGAAGACCGCTTGAAAGCAGTGCTGCAGGCGGTTGAAGACAAAGCTGGAAGGATTATTTTATTTATCGACGAGCTGCATACTATTGTTGGCGCTGGCGGGGGTGAAGGAGCAGTTGACGCTGGCAATATGCTTAAGCCGCTATTGGCGCGAGGTAAGTTGCGCTTAGTTGGTGCCACGACCCTGAACGAGTAT
>SKHJ01000030.1 GCA_007116965.1 Candidatus Kaiserbacteria bacterium | reverse complement strand
TATTCACCAGCCACTTGTTTACTGATATCCAACTCCTTTACTCGTTCGAGAAACACTTCCTTAAGAGCGTAGATGTGGCGCTTACCCGCGCGGTTACTAAACACGATGTCGTGTAACCGGGTAGCAAATTCTTGTGTGTATAGTTCTGTTAATTCGTTGGGTACGGGGTCTGGAATGAGGGGTAGCTTCTCTGGTGCGCGGTCGGCGACAATTTCTTGCTGCCACGTGGTGAGTGCGGTATGAACTGCGCTAGCTGCTTCGAGAACAGCAATCACTTCGTCCTCACCGATTTCCCGCGCTGCGGTCTCAATCATATTGATAGTGTCGTCGCGCCCACAAGCCAAAACTTCAAAATCTAATTGGTGCTCAGCCCGTTCAGTGTATGTGGGGTTGATGATAACGTTACCAGATGCGCAATTTCGTCCGATACGCACCGCTCCGACCGGACCAGCCCACTGGATGGGTGAGATAGACAGCGCCAGTGACGCACCGACAACTCCCAGTACATCAGGGTCTTCCTCCCCCATCGCCAGTACGGTTACGACTACTTGTACTTCATGTCGCAGACGGTGATCAAACAGTGGTCGAATGGTGCGGTCGACAATACGAGCCGAGAGCACGGCCTCATCGCTCGGTCGCCCCTCGCGTCGCTGAAAGCGGTTGCCGAGAATAGCACCGGCGGCATAGAACTTCTCTTCAAACTCAACGGAAAGCGGAAAATAGTGGAGGTCACTCTTGGCGTGTTCACCCATGACGACAGTGACCAGGACTACTGTTTCGCCGCAGCTAATAAGTACCGAACCTCCAGCCTGTTCGGTGAGATCGGTGAGGTCGGCGGTGATAGTCTTGCCACCAATAGTCGTTGAAAATGAGGTGCGTTGCATACAAGGTTCTGGCTTATAGGTTATCGGTATCAGTGCCGACCACCTTCTTTACCGCGCGTTTGGTTGGCGTGCGTCGTCGGCGTGTGCTGGCACGATACCCAATCAGGAAGTCACGCGGGGCTTGGTCCAGGTCAATAAAATCATCAACCACCTCGCGCAAGCGCGACGAAGCCGAGCGACCAAAAGTGATGACCTCAACCTGACAGCCCTGGCTTTTTACGTACTCTACCAACGGGATAAAATCACCGTCGCCAGTGGCGAGGACAATAGCATCTACCTTGTGTGCCAATTTGATGGCGTCGATGGCCAAGCCAACATCCCACTCGGCTTTCTTGGCTCCGCCGTAGAAGATTTGCAGGTCTTTGGTCTTGATCTCAATGCCGACTTTCTCTAAAGCTTCGAAGAAAGCACTCTCTTCCCCGCTTTCGGTATTGACGACATAGGACAGTGCCCGGATCAGTTTGCGTCCACCGAGAGCCGCGTCGACCACGGCCTTGAAATTAACCTTGGCCTTATAGAGATTTTTGGCGCTGTGGTAGAGATTTTGGGTGTCTATCAAAATGGCAACCCGTTGTTCTGGGTGGCGTATTACACTCATATAAAAAGTTCTTATCGTATTAAAAATCTGGTCACGTGACCATGCCCCACTATACCGCACCAACCAAAAAAGCTCCAGAGCGGAGCCTTTTGGTTAGCGCTTGAGGCCGAGTTGGTCGACGAGTGCGTTGTACGCCTGCTCGTTTTTTCGCTTGAGGTAGCGCAGGTGTTTACGTCGATCAGCCACCATCTGCAGGAGACCCCGACGAGAATGGAAGTCTTTCTTGTGCGTCCGCAAGTGTGCCGCAAGGGCTTCGATCTGTCGGGTCAGTAGAGCCACCTGTGCTTCCGGCGAACCAGTGTCGGTCTCGTGGCGCTGGGTAGACTTAATTGCGTTAGCTTTCTTTCGTTTGGTTAACATAAAATATTTTGCCCATGATTAACCAGTAGTCTAGATACTAGCTCAAGTGAGCTGACTACTGACCAATCGGTTACCGCGAAGGTGCCACCACTATAACATAAAATAAGATTTTTGCAAGTTAGGCGGCAGGATATGCGAGCTGTCAAGCCCACCCTGCGGGTGGGCTGGGCACTCGCTCTGATATACTTACTAGTGATGAACCTGGTCGAGGGTAAACAACAATTCTTAGAATACCTGGAGATCGAGCGGGGGCGCAGTATCAAGACGGTCGAGAACTACGACCGCTATCTCACTCGCTTTTTCACCTACGGTGACATCACCAAGCCAAGCGAAATCACCGAAGAATTGGTGCGTACTTTCCGGTTGTGGCTCAACCGCCAGCCAGGCACCAAGAGCGGACGGATCGCCGCGCCGATGAAACGGCGCACGCAAAATTATTACCTCATTGCGCTCCGCGCCTTTCTCAAATACTTACGCAAGCGAGGTATCGAGTCACTGGCGCCAGAAAAAATCGAGCTAGCGAAGGTGAGTGACCGCTCGCTCGACCTCATTTCAGGTGCCGAGCTCGACCGCCTGCTAGCGGCGCCAGACACCACTACCTTGCCTGGCTTGCGTGATCGGGCGATTTTAGAGCTTTTGTTCTCGACCGGCTTGCGGGTCTCGGAGCTCTGTTCCCTCTCAATTGATGATGTTGATCTTTCGCGTGATGAGTTCTCGGTGCGGGGTAAGGGTGAGAAGATTCGGGTGGTCTTTCTCTCGGAGGAAGCCAAGCAAGCTATTAGTAACTATTTAGTGGAGCGAAAAGATATGCACGACGCGCTCTTTATCCAGCACGGGCCTCGCGGCCAGGCCATTGGTGATGCACGCCTCTCGGTGCGCGCGGTGCAGCGTATCCTCAAGGCCTGCGCCATCAAGGCCGGTATCACTCGCAAGGTGACGCCGCACGTCTTGCGTCACAGCTTCGCTACCAACCTGCTACAAAATGGCGCTGACCTACGTTCGGTGCAAGCCCTGCTCGGCCACGCCCACATCGCGACCACTCAGGTCTATACGCACGTCACCGACAAGCACCTGCGAGAGGTACACAAAAAATTTCACCACCGGTAGACGGTGGTGGAGAAAAAGACAAAAAGAAGAGGCCCACACGCGATGTGTTGGGCCTCAGTTGTGCGGTGGCGGGATTACCGCCACAGCGAGGGCTCGTATGAGCCAAAAGAAAAGAGCAAGACGGCGATGATGCACACGGCAATCGCCGCCGGGAGGAGAAACCCGATCGTGGGGTCACGAGTAGGTTTCCAGACCAGGCCAATCACGGCCAGCCCGACAGCAACGTAGAAGACGTTGGCACCAAACACACTCACGTCCCAATCCCACAAGAAGTAGAAGCCTGCGAGAGACAGGGTCGCGAATGGGATGTAATTGTACCAAGGGTCCTTTTTCGGCTTACTCCTTGGCACATACGTGATGCCAACACGTTCTTGCGCGGCTGAACCATCGCCGGTCGCTGGACTGGCTTCGGAGCGGACCATGCTGGCCCCCCATTTCCCGAGTCTGACAAGAACGAACAGTCCCACCGGCAGCACCACCACCAGACCGACCCAGAAGAGCGTCCACAGAGCGGTTGACAAGATTTCACCTAGCATCAGGAACCTCCTTTCTGTTGGTTTTGGGTAACGGCTGCCAAGAGAGCTGACAACGGATCAGTACCTTTAAGACCCTGCTCGAAGGCCTGAGACCTGATCATCTCCCGCATCACCTCCCGCACTTCTTCCGGCACCTTACGATAGACATCAAGGAGAGCCTCTTGAGCAGCTGCTTGACCTTGGCCCCGCAGCGCCGCTCCCTGACCCGCTTTCTGACCGATGGCGGCTGCTGCCAGCTCACGCTCGAGTTCTGGGTCATTGACCTCGAAGTCGTAGATGTCAACCCGCTGAATGTCGATTGCTAGATCATACAGTGTACAATCTTCACCATCGACTTTCAGATGCCACTTGTCCAACTGCTTCTTGATCAGCCGAGAGATGATATAATATGGATTGTCTTCATCCACACTGTCATCATCTGTGACCGAAGGTAGGTCAGTCCAAAGCTCCTTTTCAGCTTGTCCGACGATCATCTGCAGACGCACCGCTTTACTGGCCATCAGCTTCCGAATCGTAGCAATACTAGCTTGGTCCAACACCTCGTTCCAAGCGTCTATCGTGAACAGCGCCACCATCTCTTGCTGGAGGGGTAGACCAGTGTTTTCGTTGATCTTTCCCGGCACTTCCCCTGTACGAATCTGGTAGACGACGCCAGCTTTGACGTTGATTCGCACGCCGTCGGTAAACGTACCAGCCACTTCAATTGGCCAGGTCGTAGGACCGATTCTGACGTGGTTGGTATTGTCAGGCTCGACGTCCTCAATGAGGGTTACACCACTCTCGATTACTCGACGCCGACGTGGGAGTTTTCGAATCTCCATCTGCTCAAAATATGGAACATGCACCTGCAGTTTCCAAGTCTTGAACATCAGCTCTTGATACCAGACCCAGAGCGGCCACGTGTGGTACCGGACGGGGTCTTTATCGATTCCACGAATGACGTACATCGGGCGACCACCCCGAACCACCACACCGGACCGGTTCTTGGCCATCTTGACCACGAACTGGTACCACTTAAGGTTGTTCGGGTCGTTCTTGAACGGTTCAGGATAGATCAGGGCGATGGCGAAAAAGCCGACGACCAGCGTCATCACGATGACGACGATGATCAAGACTGCTAGCAGCACGCCAGCGGCAGTGGTAAGCAGTTCCATTTTCTTATCCTCTCAAAGAGCGGGGCGTGTGCCACCGCATTGTTGTGTTGCGGACGCATTACGCCCATTCCTACTTATAATAATATCACAAAATAACTCAAAAGTCAATGTTTTGCTTCGCTTTTTAGACCCAGACAGTCTTTGGTAACAACCCTAAAGCGGCAAGACTGCAGTCTTGCCGCTTTAGGGTATGAGCGAGGTTGCTGACGGTCAAAAAACGAACAGACTATAGTCTATTCGTTTTTTGCTCGTAGAACGTGACAAAAGAGGTCAAAGGTGTGGTGTAATTACCCTTCTTTTAAAGGTCTAAAGCGGAAATACTATAGTATTTCCGCTTTTCTGAGCCTTGTTTTGGGATAGTTTGGCATATTTCCTTACCGCGCCAGTAAATAGTTCTCTATCGTTTCGAGCATAGCGGTAGTACCAGCGAGGTTACGCTCCCATTCACTATCGGTGCGAGTCTGTAATTCAACGGTGATAGCGGCGGTACCGATGCTAGCGAGCCAGCCCTCCACATCACCGGTGATCGGGTAGGCGTCAAAGACCGGCACAGCACCGTAGTTGGCGGCGTTGGCGTACGCGGTCATAATTTCGAGTGTCAACGGCAGCGGTCCGTCGTCACACTCCGAGGCGTAGACATTATTGGCCTGGCTGTGCCAAAAGGCGGCGGCTACGGGCCTCGTTTCTAAGACCAACTCGCGTAAAAGCTGGGCCTCCGGCTCTGAGAAGGGCTCACTGCCGGCACTGACCACGGCTCCGCGCCAGGTGCTTTGCGGCGCCCAGTTACAGTCGAAGTTACGATTAAGATCAACGTCATTGGCGTTGAAGCGTCCAGCACCAGTTTGGTGCATCGACAGGTCGGTGATATCGCCGGCAGCGAAGCGACCCGTAAGACCGGTGGCCAGGAATAAGCCGTCGGGATTTAAGTTGGGGATGATATCGACAGTCAGCTCGTCCGGGACAAAGTCAGCGTTGGCTTTGATATGATCGATCATCTCATAGGCCAGGATAATACTGTTCCATTCATAACCACCGTGAATGCCACCGACCAAGAGTACGTGGGTATCGCCCGCACCAAAGCTGTAGAGTTCAATATCCCGCCCTTGGAGTGATTGTCCGAGTACACGGTGGGTGCTGGTGGCGATGGTGATAGGTGTGCTGGTCGCTACCTGCAGTGAGGGCATGCTTGGCGGTGGCGTCGGTTCCGGGGTACTGAGGAATAGCCAGAGGCCAAGACCGACCAACACCAGCGCTAGACCAGCACCGGCCAGAGTAAGGTGGTACCAAGTTGGACGGGACATTAGCGCGCGTAATGATTAATCACCGCTCGAATACCGTTCCAGTTACGACTCCATTCTGGGTCCTCGCGATCGGTCAGGAGGACGCTAATGGCGGGAATATTCTCACGCGCCAGCCAGTTGACCATGTCACCAGTAATAGCGTAGAAATCAAAAGAATCGTGGGCGGTGTAGCCTGAGGCTTGCGCAAACTGTTCGAGTAGGGTGCGCGTTTCTGGTAAGATGCCGTCTCTACATTCTGAGGCGAAGACACCACCAGCCGCAGCATACCAGACCACCGCTGCCGCTGGTCGGTGCGTGGCTACATAGTTGCGGATGGCTTGGGCCTCCGGCTCCGAGAACGGTGCGTCGCCACCGCTGACCGGGCGGTCTTGCCAAGTACCTTGGGCTTGCCACTCACAGTCGAAGTTACGATTAAGATCAACGTCATTGGTGTTGAAGCGTGAGGCGACGCGAGTGGCTTGGTCGCTTGTTACGTGACTGGCACTAAACCGAGTGGTACGGCCAGTAGCTCGTTCTGCTCCATCAGGATTCAGTACGGGAATAACCGTGACCGTGATATTGTCTGGCACCAACTCGGGGTTCGTGTTGAGTTGGTCGATCAGTTGAAAGGCGACCAAGCTGGTGTTAAAGGAATAGCCACCATGGATACCACCAACGAATAACAACTCAGTCTCACCAGTACCAAAGTGGTAGGCACTGATCGCGTGACCATCGGCAGAAGTGCCAATGGTGCTTTGGGGACCACGCTCGGTTGTTGGCGTTTCGTCCACATCCGCTTCAGTTTCTTCACCTATCTCATCTTCATCATCGGCGACAGCTGGTACTTCAGGATCAGCTTGCTCAACGCTGAGGGGTGTACTTGAGTGTTGGTACCAAGTATACGCACCAACACCGGCTACCAAAATAACAACTATAAACAAAATAACGTATTTCATACTTTGCTATTGTAGGGTATTTTAGGTGGCTTGACCAATAGTTGATAGCCACCCGCTTATTTTAGAGGGAGAGCTTCTCGGCCCAGGTACCAATCAGGGGTAATGGTTTGGTCTGGTTCTGTACCACGTGTACGATACCAATGACTGCTAAAGCAAACACACCAAGATTGACAATACCAAGGAGTTGCCACAGGAAGAACATTGTTGGTATCAATAATGAACTGAGTACGTGTACCACCACCCAAAGACCAAGCAACACAGCACCTTGCTTGGTGTGGTAACGAACAAAGCTGTCTGGGCGGCCCATCATATACGAGATGATGACCAAGGGGCCAAGGTAGGCGACGATAGCCAGCGGCAGGCGCAGATCGGGATTGAACTCAGTGTTTTCGGCTGGGGTAGTGTTTGTTTCTGAGTTTGGTTCGGGAGCGTCCGGGTTTGGTGTAGACATAATGACGTAGTTATAGCCAATAAGCACTCTCGTTGTATTTTGCTATAGTACACTATGTTTTATGTCTCGACGAGGGTGGCTGGCGGTGCCTCGGCTAAGCTGGCGAGGTCGGTGACAGTCAGATTGATCTGGTCCCCTGGCTGTAATCCAGCACTGATGATCTTATTAGCAATGATAGCTTCGACACTATCTTGGATTTCGCGGCGCATGGCGCGGGCACCAAACGCCGCGTTGTAGCCTTTGTTGGCTAGGTAGGATACAACCTCTGGGGCGATAGCGAGTTGGTAGCCCTGACTCTGCATACGTTGTACTAAGTCACGCAACATCAACTGTGCCACTCGTTCTTGCTCACTGGCTTTTAGGGGTTCGAAGATAATAGTGTTGTCAAAACGGTTGATCAATTCTGGTCGGAATAAACCTTCAACGATGATGTGGTCGATGACGTGTTGGTTGAGAGCAGGGTTGGCCGAGCGCTGCTCGGTGGTTTTGTAGATCAAGTCCGAACCGGCGTTGGAAGTGGCAATGATGATGGTGTTGCGGGCATTGACCCGGTTGCCCCGGCCATCGGTGAAGCTACCTTCATCGAGAATCTGCAAGAAGAGGTCGTGCACGGTGCGACTGGCTTTTTCAAACTCATCAAGCAGAAGAACAGTGTAAGGGTGGTCATGCAAAGCATCTGCCAGGAGCCCACTCTCCGTACCGGTACCGATTAGTTTGTTGAGAGCATCGGTACCGCTGAACTCTGACATATCGTAGCGAATCATATTATCTTCACTCTTGAAGAAGACGGCAGCTAGAGTTTTTGCGGTTTCGGTTTTACCCACACCGGTAGGTCCTAAAAAGAGGAACGAGCCAATCGGTCGTTCGCTATTTTGAATCCCGACCCGGGCTCGCCTGATGGTCTTAGCAATAGCATCAATCGCTGCGTCTTGGCCGATGACCCGGTCGTGCAGGGTATCCTCGAGGTGGAGGAGAACATCGCGCTCCTCCTCATCAATAGCACCCATGGGAATACCGGTCTTGGCTTTCATAAACTGGTGGATACGCTCGGGGGTGATGATCGGGTCTTTGTTGTGATGAAACTCACTGGCGACCTCAACCAGTAAGGTCAGCGCTGAGTCTGGTAACACACCGTCGGTTACGTAGCGCTTAGCGCCTTGAGCGATGGCGATTAGGGCTTGGTAGGTAAAGAAAATCTGATGTGTCTTCTCTGGCTGCCGGCAGGCTCGCTGCAAAATCTGTACCACAGAGTCGGTGTCAGGGATATCGACAATGACTTGACCAAATCGTCGGGTCAAGGCGCCGAGGGGTTGTAGGTAGGTATGGAAAGCACCGGGTGTGTCGGCAGCGATAAATTTGATATCCGGATGGGCCAAATAGGTATCAAGTATCTCAGGAATATGGACACCGCGTTCGAGCGCTGTATTGATAAAAGTACTAAGATTTTCAATGACCACGATGCAATTGCCGGCGTCGAGAGCTTCATTGAGGGCGGTGATAAAAGCTCGTTCAACTTCGGCGGGTTGATCGATGGTGGCGAGGAAGCGTTCGGTATCGAGGGTGACGATGCGTCGGTTTTGCAGCCCAGCGATAGTTTCACTGTTTTTAATACGCTGCTCGAGTGCGACTACGATGTCAGTCTTTCCGACACCGGCTTCGCCGATGATTAAGGCATTACCGGCTTTTTCTCGAATCAATGTTTCTTCGAGCTCTTCTACTTTGGCGTAGGCGTAGGCCGGCATGGTACCAAAGACTGAGAAGACGGCAGAGGTATGTGTAGGCTTTTGGTAGCGGTTGAGTTGGTTGGTATAACCATACGACCAAGAGTTACCTAAGCCGGTGGTACGCAAGAGGTTATCTTTACTCCACCAGCGAGCCTGGAGCTTTTGTTGGATATGCTCGAGCACGACCCACCGCAAGGCGCCGCGCCAGTGGGTGATCGTAATGCCATACTCTTCGATAAAGCGACGGAGGTCCGGGTCTCGTTCTAATAAGGTGGTCCCTAAATCGGCCACTGAGAAAGTGGTACCAGTGTCCAGACGAATACTACTGGCCGGGATGGGGTGTCGTTGGCTGTTAAGAAACGTGGTCACAACTTCATCGGGTAACCCAAGACGTTTACATAGAGTGATGCCGAGAGGATAGGTTAAGAACGCGCGGGTAAGGTCATACTGATCAATATTCACAATCGCTGCCACATCATAGGTAATTGGGCTGGGGCTTATCTCGTTGCGGCCGATCAAGCTGTTGAGGCCAGCGAAGTAGCGGTGATTATGGTAGCTGTAGAGCATCACTTGTTCCAACCATAGACCAAAACTGATAAGCGCGAGGCCGAGCCAGCCGAGCGTAAAGCCAATTACGTTGAATTGATAATCAAGCGCAGTCAGGCTCAAGAACAAGAGACTAAGCCAACCAAACAGTAGCCGCAATACTTGTAAGCGACGGCGTGAGAGCAGTCGTTCTAGTCCGAAGATGGGTCGCCACGTATTGGTGATGTCAGAGAGTTGAGCCATAGGCAATAAAGATAAGACTAAGACCACCAAGTATAGTGGCGCTCACGACCAGCGGTGCCAAGAACCAGATCAACATACCAACTAACAAGCCAACACAATGGACTGTCATACAAATAAGTCCAACCAAAATAATGAAGACGCGTAAAACAAAGCCAATCAAGCGTGATATCGAATTAACCACGATTACTCCGAGCCAGTCTTCGACACTCCATTTTTCTCGTCGAGGTTCAGTCATGCGGTGCCAGGGACTAAAGAGTGTGAGGGCGTGCAGACGGATGGAAAATACTTGCTCGATATATAAGAGAAGATTGAGCCAAACGTGAAAGAAGGCGCCTGGTCCTTCAACGTAGTGCCAGCGAAAATAGTCC
>SKHJ01000007.1 GCA_007116965.1 Candidatus Kaiserbacteria bacterium | reverse complement strand
GTACACCTTTTCGGTATTCTGTTTCGCATACTCACAGAATACCTGAAAAGATCTTGCGACAGTCCCCCGGACTGTCTCACCCTTCCCAGCTCCATCTGTGCCTGTAATGCCGATTATCATAAATACACATTAGTTTATCACCAAGCGTACCTTCGCTCGAGCGCAAAGTCTTCTACGTATATCAAGTACCCCAGCCCTAGATTTGTCTAAATCTAGGGCTGGGCTTGCGAAAGCGCCCCGCGCTTTCTCACCTGCTCCATCTGTGCCTGTAATGCCGATTATCATAAAAATACACGTTCAGATTGTTCAAAACATTACGCCGTTTTTGTCGCTGTGCTGTCCTTTACTTCTGTAGTGGCGGTATGTACGTCAATTTTAGCAACCTTCTCAGCGTACAACACCAAGAGAGGGCTGGCGAGGAAAATAGAAGAATACGTACCAGCCACGACACCCGCCATCAAGATAAGGGCAAATATCTGCGTCGTAGAACCACCCAGGAAAAAGAGTGCCCCAAGCGCAAGTAGTGTAGTGAAAGAAGTGTTGATTGAGCGGGTCATGACCTGGTTAACCGAAGTATTGACGATCTCAGTAAACGGTCGGTCGAGAGTGTAAGTCGTCTCTTTTTGGACCACGCCGGTAATGTCTTTACTCTCGGTTACATGAGCAGTCCGATACTTGTGAAGATTTTCTCGTACGCGGTCAAAGACCACGATAGTATCGTTGACCGAATAGCCAAGCACGGCCAGGATTGCCGTTACAAAAAGGACATCAATTTCCGCACCCATAGTGACACCGAGCACAACCATTAACGCGGTTGGCACTAGAATATCATGGATAAGAGCCACAATAGTAATACCACCATAGGCCCAGGATCGAACCGGATACCCTACCCGAGCGAACGCTATAGCTACATAAAGAATGATAACAATCACGATGCCAGCGATTGCCCATTTGGCTTTCTCGGCCAACTCTGCGCCAATAACTGGTCCGATCGAGGTGAAGCGAGTGACCTCACCTTCCATACCCAAAGCCAAAATCGCATCTGTTAACTCCTGCCGCTCAGCATCAGTCAGATCACGGGTACGAATCATATAGCCATCACGATTTTCTGCACCCCGTGTCTCCCGGACCGAGATACCTCCCCAGTCTAGTGATGCAACCGCACTCTCAACCTCACTTTGCGCTGGCGCTTCGGTGTAGACCACCTCGGTCAAGGCCCCACCAGTAAAGTCAATACCCAATCGCAATTCAACCGCTAGCAAAATACCGACTGAACCAAGTACGACAGCTGCGCCGATGCCAAGAAATATCTGTTTGTGCTTGATAATATCCATACTATTTTTCTAGACCAGAATGAAAGAGGAATTGCCGCCGCGGACTTGATTCCAGAGTCGCTTCTGGCAAGGCCACCAACAGACTACGAGTCACTAGAATAGCAGTCAACATAGAAGCGATGATACCGATGCCAAAGACGAGCGCAAAGCCTTGTACGAGTGAGGTCCCAAACCAAAAGAGGATGATGGCCGAGAGCAAACTGGTGAGGTTACCATCACGAATCGCGCTCCAGGCCCGCGCAAACCCTTCGTACGCAGCGGCACGACTACTGTGTCCTTCCCGATATAATTCCTTCATCCGCTCGAAGACCAGAACGTTGGCATCGACCGCCATACCAAGCGAGAGAATAAAGCCAGCTAGACCAGCCGCGGTCAGCGTGACCGGGATCAGCATAAAGAGCGATAGCATCACAGCCACGTAGGCAGAAAGTGCAACAGCCGCCACGGTTCCTGGTACTCGGTACCACAAGAACATAAAGGCAAAAACCAATGAAAAGCCAATGATGCCCGCACTGATACCTCGATCGAGCACTTCAGCTCCCAAGGTGGCGCCGATGGTTTGGGTGCTGACCAGTTCGATCGGTAATGGTAGGGCACCGAAATTTAGGTTCTGTGCTAACTCTTGGGCGTCGCGACGAGTAAAACCACCAGAAATGACTGCTGTGCCCCCACTGATGCGTTCATTGATGCGGGGTGAAGAGAGCAACTCACCATCAAGGAAGATTGCCAGCTGTTCGCCAACGTTGGCGGCAGTGATTTCATCAAACAGTTCTGCTCCTTCACGATTGAAGCGCAGAAGAACGATTGGCTCATTGCCGACACTGCCGCCCTGTTGGCTAGAAAAGTCGAGACGGGCACTCTCAAGATAACGACCAGTGAGACCGGTCACGATGTAAGGATCGGTACTGGTACCCTGCTCATCGAGAACAATCTCTGGAATACCTTCGTCAGTACCAGTGGCGTTTGCGTCAAAATCGAGATCAATCTCTGCTTCCTGTTGCGCCATTAATTCACGATCGACCAATTTAAACTCCAAGAGTGGTGTCCGGCCTATCTCGGCCACCGCTTCACCCACGTCGGTCACCCCTGGTAGCTCGACCAAAAGTCGATGTCGTACTTCATCAGCCACGAAACTACTTCGTTCGACCTGAACGATTGGCTCGGAAACACCAAAGACATTGATACGACGTTCAATAACTTCCCGCAAGGTATTCATCAGCTGTGGAATTTCTTCGGGTACGACTTCTGAAGTGTCAGCTTCGTAGATAAGCTGACTACCCCCCGCCAAGTCTAAACCGAGTTTAAAGGGATAGGTTGCCTCAGCATCAGTACTATTTTGGTAGACAAAACCGCCAATCAAACCGGCAATGACCACTAGTAACACCGCTCTGCCGATCCGTTGCCACCAACTATGCTCTGTCTCGGCCGGCACCGAGGCCAGTTCTGTCTGCTCCTTAGTAGACATATACGTCGCCTGTTATACCATAATCAGCTAGGAATTTCTAATTTTGGCAGCAGTAGCCACGTTAGTTAGCAACGTAGCAATTGTGATCGGACCAACACCGCCGGGCACCGGGGTGAAGAGTGCCGCCTGCTCTGCACAACGCGGATCGACATCCCCTCGCAATCTCCCTGATTGCTCCGAGGTAGCGGCGTCAACGAGAATAACACCCGGCTTGATCAGGTCAGGGGTAATAAGGTCTGGTACGCCGGCACCAGAAACAATGACGTCTGCCTCCACCAGTGTGGTTGTTAGGTCGTCCCCTTCTGTTACAACAGTCACCTCGGCACCCTGAGCAGCTAGCCAGGCTGCTACTGGTTGGCCAACCAATCGCCCAGCTCCAACCACCACCGCACGCCTACCTTCCACCGCGACTTGTGCAGTCTCAAAAATAGCCGCTACCGCACCGGCTACTGGTGATAAAAAAGTTCCCGTCAAGACAGCGTCAGGTCGCAAAGCATCAACATCATGGCTAGTAGGAATAGCAGAGCAAACAACTCCTGTATCGAGCGTGGGCGGAAGCGGTAATTGCACGACTAGGGCGTCGGCTGTCGCTGCGGCAGTCCCAACAGTAGTCACTGCCTCGGCAGTAGTACAGCTTGCGGGTAATTCAATAAAATTTGTACCAATACCTACTTGTGCAGCCGCCGCTTGCTTGCGTGCCAAATACCGTTGTGTGACAGCATTCGGCACGCAAGCAACCAATGTGAGGCACGGCGGCTTCGCCAAGCGGGCTACATCCTGCCGACAACGTTCTAAGATTTTCGCGGCGATCAGCGTACCATCAACTACCATGCTGGGCAGTATACAAAAATTAGCTCCCAAAACCTAGCGAACGCCACTATTTGCTTGGTCGCAACCGACGTTGATCTTCTGGCACCCACTCCTCATAGCGTCCATCAGTGAACTGGAATGCTTCTTTACTGGTGTATAGACAGCGATAGATCTGTGCGAGCTTATCGCCACTCATCAAGAGCGGATACGAGTAAACCCGCCAGGCCCCCGGACAGGTTGGAATGCGACCGCGCGTTATATGCCAGAAAAACCAAAACGCTAACCGCACCATCCAAGGTTTGACAGGAATAATGCGCTTGCCTACCGCCTCTGCCATATCATGAGCATAAACCGGCTCAGAAACAGGGACGATATTGAATACCTCATATGACCACAACATATCCTCGAGGGTACATTTCATAACAATATCATTGACATCATCTTCGTGAATGAATTGTCTTACCCAACCTGCTGGTGCGGGCATACTTGCCGTCATCAACCTGACACAGCGATTGAGAAAACCTCCAGCAAGATTGCCCTGAAGCGCAGACTGAAGACCAAATCGAACGCGCATATAACGACCTCGGGGTCCAGTGATCGCAGCTGGTCGAAGGACCGTTATCTGGGGTACTGCCGCTCCGGCAGCCTTCGCTGTTTCGTACCGCTTTTTGAGATGTTCTTCGGTTACTCGTTTTTCTCTCGCATAGATGTAATCATCATCACGAAATGGCTCGTCCTCACGAAACAGATGTTCAAATCGATTGTCGGCTCGGGCCGAATATAAAGAGGCGGTAGAAAAATAGATCAATTTGCGAACAGATGGTTGGGTGAAAGCGAAACCAAAGACTCGGTCCGTTCCCTCAACGTTCCAACGCCATTGCTCCCCTGCTTGGCCATACAGAGCACGTATTTGCCACGCTGTATGAATGACCGTGTCAGGCTGGTGAGGTACAACCTGATCTTCCCAACCAACATCGGCCATATTGTGCTGGATATAGACGACTTTTTTAAGACTTTTGCTGAAATCAGACTGCGGTTCTTTATCCAGAGCAATCACTAAAGCAACGTCCTCTCGCAAGGACAGCTGGTGACAAAGCATCTCGCCTACGTAGCCCGCGCCACCTACAACGAGAATATTCCTCCCTACACTCATTGGCTGCATAGTATCGCCAGTGTAGCACACTATCGTGGCCGCCTGGTCCAGGTAACATCAAAACGTGACAACAAGGTTTTAATCGTTCGTAACGCAATCTCAATATCTAGAAGCAGTGACTTATTCTTGATGTAATACAGGTCATACGCCAGACGCATGCGTGTCTCTTCAAGTGATTGGGGGCTGATATTATTGCCAAAGTAGTGTTGGTGCGTCTGCGCCCAACCGGTTACGCCAGGCTTTACGAAACAACGTATTTCGTAATATGGAATTGCGGCGGCTGAGCGTTCAGCTAGGCCAAGGATGTCATTACGCGGCCCGATTAGTGACATCTCGCCTTTGAGAATATTCCAAACTTGCGGCACTTCATCCAAGCTGGTCTTACGTAGGACTGCACCAACTCGTGTAATTCGGTTGCCCTGCTGTTGATCCTCTTTGGTCCACGTGCTGCTAGCTGAGCGGTTCTCCGTCATAGTTCGCAGTTTGTAGACAGTGATCGGTCGTGCGTATTGACCAAGTCGTTGTTGCGTAATGAAGATAGCTCCTTTACCCTCGAGTCTGATAGCAAGCCAAATGAGGGGCAAGAAGCCAAGGAACAAGAGGCCGAGCAGCAAAGAACCGAGCACATCAATAACCCGTTTAAGTGAGTCATACAGCAGACTATGACTTTGCGATACGTGGGCTAAGAACCAGTCATACCGTAAAGCTGAAAGCGGTACCCGGTCAAAGGTTTGCTCATATACCCGATAAAAGTCGAGGAAGGTGATCTGAAAAGATAAGAATGATAACTTAAAAAGTTCAGGTAACACTTGTTCGATATACGGTGTGTGAGGATCTGCCACAATGATATCGATTCGCTCACGCTCCAATAGGCTCAGTAATTTTTGGGGAAAGTGCTCAGTCTGTGCCGCCGTCTGGCGATCAATGATTCGAACGAAACGGTACGTATATCGGTCGTTATTATTCACCTCGTCCACCAGCTCCACTGCCTCAGGTCCATCTGCTAACAGAACGGCTCGGTGGCGATCTTTAGGGGTAAAGCGAGGAAACAACCACATCCGCCAGGCGGTCACTAGAACCACCGACACAATAAGGTAGATCACCAGATTGGTCTTGGGGGTGATACCAAAAGGTATCACCAAGAACAAAACGAAGGCAATAACAATATTGACGAGCTGGGTATGGACAATCCGGCTAAACAACATCGACTTGAGAAAGATCGTGTGTTTGTCGTAGAGACCAGCAATATAAAAAACAAATAACCAAACCGCAGAGATTATTAGAAATGGCCCCACGTGATCTTGCCACAACTCCCAACTCGGTAACTGAGCGTACCGTACTAACAAAGTTAGCCATAAAGCAGAAACAAATACAGCTATGTCACCAACAATGAGCGTGAGTAATTCGCGCGTGCGTTCATCCATATCTTGTGTGTCATAGGTATCCTACGATACTTCTGACAATTGACAAGCCGGCGCAGAACTAATTGCCGCCAAACATAAAGCGTGTCATTATTATGACACGACCTATGGTACCTGAAAGCAAGAAAAAAGTGTTGTTATTCATCACAAAATCAAACTGGGGAGGGGCTCAACGCTATGTCTATGACGTAGCCGCCAATCTTGATCCTAACAACTTTACCGTTGTGGTTGCTAGTGGTGGCACAGGTGACGCTGCTGCTCCACCAGGCCAATTAGCGGAGAAGTTGGCTGAGGCCGGTATTACGTTTCGCTACTTACCCGGCTTGACCAGATCAGTCAGTCTTCGGAGTGAACTACTAGCGTTACGTGAGATGTGGCACTGTCTCCGTAGCGAACGACCAGACATCGTCCATCTCAACAGCTCGAAAGCCGCCGCTTTGGGTGCCGCATTAGCTTGGCTAGCGGGGGTCAAGAAGCGAGTGTTTACCGTCCACGGCTTTCCGTATGACGCTAAACGACCACGTTGGCAAAGGTATCTTATTACATTAATAACCACCATCACGTTCTTATTTGCAACAGACATCATCTGTATCTGTCAGCCAGATCTTGCCCAAGCTAAACAGCACCGGTTTCATCGAGGCAAACTCCACTTGATACCAAACGGAATCAGTAATGCTGGCCCAGCCAATGAACGACACCTGGTACGTGGCCAGTGGTCTCAAGATTTTCCTAAGCTCGCTAATGTATCACCAGACACAATTTGGCTCGGAACTGGTACAGAACTGTGTGAGCGAAAAGGCATCTACCAGGTCATCACGGCTATCTCTCAGCTACCACCTAATGCTCCACCATATCACCTTTGTGTCGTCGGCACCGGGCCACTACAGTCGACACTCACCACCTTAGCAGAAGATCTGGGTGTTAGTCAGCATGTGACCTTTTTAGGTTTTGTTACTGAACTTGAATCGAAGTTGATTGCTTTCGATGGTTTCGTATTGAGCTCTTTCAAAGAAGGTCTACCGTACATCTTGCTCGAGCTCGGTCGAGTTGGCATCCCGATTATCGCCAGTGAGATAGACGGTATACCCGACATCATTACAGATCAAGTTGATGGGCAACTGGTCGACCCTCATAATATACCTGGTCTTCGAGACGCTCTGTTGCGACTCCTGACCCAAACTACTGTCTATCAAGAAAAAGCCCGCATCTTACAAAACAAAATACAAACCACCTTTTCTCTTAGCCGCATGATCGCCGAAACAGAAAACGTATACCTTCGAGATTAATAGAAAATTTTGTGACCAGAAAAATCAAATCTTGCCGCAGCTCAAACATCAGCACTAGGCCAACAAACTATCTCGGTGAGGGTCGCTGCGGCGCTGTACACCAGCCAAAGAACTATGTCGTCGCATTGCCATCACCATTCCTAACGCCACAAATATCGTCAATAAGTGTGAGCCCCCATAACTCATAAACGGCATAGTCAGTCCTGTTACCGGCAGGACGCCAATATTCATCCCAATATGGACAAAGAAATGGCTGATGAGAAGAATAGCTACACCCACAGTAAATAAGCGCTCAAAATTAGTTGCTCCAGATCTAGCTAGGTACAAAAGTCGCCAGACCAATAGACCAAAGACGGCAAAAAGAAGTAACACACCGATATACCCCCATTCTTCTGCGAACGCAGCAAAGATAAAGTCCGTCTGATACTCTGGCAGGAAGAGGAGTTTTGATTGAGTGCCATAGCCAATCCCCTTCCCGAACAACTGACCAGAACCAACTGCTACCTGTGACTGATAGGCATTCCAACCGGCTCCTTGAATGTCCTCCAGAGGATTCATAAAAGTCAAGATGCGTACCTTCTGGTAGTCTGCAAACGCAAATTGCCACAAGACAGCAAGCGTCGCGACCCCTACCAAGAAGACTCCCAAAATGTACCGGAATGGAATGCCGGCCACTACCACCAATCCGAACCAGATCAAGAAAAGGATAACCGCCGTGCCAAAATCAGGCTGAATAAAAACCAAGCCGAATAAAATAAATGTATACAAACCAGAAACTATAATATGACGGATGTCATTGATCATCGTGTGACGTTTGGAAAAGTATTTAGCAAGGATGATTATCAAAACTAACTTTGCCGGATCAGAAGGTTGCAACGAAAAAAAGCCCAGGTCGAAACGCCGTTGTGCCCCAAGAGTGACGTCGCCAAGAAACAACAAGGCCACCAGTAGTCCAATCGTCACCACATAGGCTACGAAACCGGTATTACCAATTCGTAGAAAGCGGTAGTCCGGGATCAACGCCACTAACAATGCACAGATGGCCAAACTTATCCAGAGCAGTTGACGATCGAAAAAGAAGTTGTCACCTTGGTAGGTATACATCGTCACCAAACCAAACAACGAAAGCAGCAGTGCGCCACCGAACAACCACCCATCAAAGCCAGCCAGCAACATTCGTAGTCCTCGCATAGTGTCATCAGCATAGCTGATTTTTAAGCAGGCACCAAATCAGTTACCGTAAAGGTACAAAATTCGAGCCGGTTTTTGGTATGATATCAATCCGCGTCGGCCCATCCTCACAGATGTCTTCAGCGATCTCTGAATAAACGGTAGCTAATTCAGCCAGCGTCGGAGCAATAAAAGCTCGCTCGGGCTCACTAGCAAGCTCCCGAACTAAATCAATGTCTCGGTCTAACACATCTTCGATCTCAAGGAAGAAATCACCGAAACCGATGGTATAGATCGTGACATTCAAGTCCTTAGCTGCCTGCGCGTTGTCTAACGCATATTGGCGGGCGTATGCCACATCTCGGAGCCCCGTCTCAGGATTAACAGGCCGAGTCACATCACCATCAGTTAAGAAGACAATGACTTTACGCGCATCACCACGTCCACGTGGACCGCGCAATTCCTCTAAAGCCACCCGAAAGGCAGCACCCATATTAGTGTATTGAATGCCATCTGTCCCCATGCGGGTAGCGGCGATGGCTTGCTGGACTTGCTGTTTGTTACTAGTCAGCACTTGGTCAATCGGATCCGATGGCTCAGTGGCATAGGAAAGAAAACCAACTTGGTCTTGCGGTCTGGTCTGTTCGACAAATGTCGCCGCGGCCCGCTTGGTACTCTCAAGCGGCTCCGGCGGGTCACCGCCGTCAGCAGCCATCGAACCTGAGCGGTCGAGAATAACCATCACATCCGAAGGCACCTCACAGGTACGAACCGTCCGCGCAATTGGATTAGGCCAGGTAAATACTAACGGCTCAGTCGAGCGAGGAAACATCCTCTCAACAAAAGTCTGTGACGCCGTCAACGGCTGACCCGCTGCGTTGAAAATGGTCGCGACCACGTCTACTCTATCTGTGGCCTGTAATGAGGTGTTTTCAATCTCAGCATCGAGTCGTGGCCGTTCGTCTGCACCAGAAAGCTGGAAATTGCCAATACGAAACTGTTCCCTACCTTCGGTCACCGGCAACCAAAGATCGGCTGGCTGGAGCACTATTTCCGTACGAGCAATCTGTCGGTTGAAAGAATCGATCCTGCCTTCAAAGACTGGGAATGTACTATTAGGTGGCAAAACTGTCACCCCAGATCGTTCAGTAATGAGCTGGTCCTGTGCGTCATAGAAGCGGAAGGTATAATCGAGCTCTGGGGTACCAGCGTCTGGGTTACGATTATTGATATATGCAACTGCGTTGTACTGATTTTCAGCTATCTCAAAGCTTTGTACCCACTCGACGTGTGGCGGGGTGACATCAGCCGTACAGATGCGCACACACGGTCCACCGCAGTCTACGCCAGTCTCTCCCTGGTTTTGAACACCGTCGAAACAATTCGGTGCGGCGTATAAATACGCGTAGTAAAAAATGGTTGTCAGGAGTAGGACGAATAGACCAAAGCCTGTACCATATTGCACTCGCCGCCAAAATGCCCATGGTCGAAAATATCCCATGGGAGTATTATAGCAGAGCGAGTCGTGGATATGGGACTAATAAAAACAAGACCTGCCGATTTGGGCAGGTAAGTAAATCTCAGGAGGCGACCTGACGACTTGTATGTCGCCAGGTCGCCCCAGTGCACAGCGGCCGCCGAGTAACGGCACTTACGGGATGAGTGTACATATTGTATGTAGCATCCCGCGTATATAGATTTTGGTCACACTGTGTCTCATGGACGTGAGGTTGCGAACCTGCGGTCAAGCCGCGGCGTAAGCCCTGCGTCCAGGATATCTCAGCCAAGTAACTCGGCGAGAGGTGTCACAAAAACCTAAGCTGCGCTGTATTTACTGTGAATAACTATAGCACATTTTTTTGATAAATGCAATAGCTCATGTACGCTATCCTAGCGTTAGTGACACTTTCGTTCTTTGAAAAAACAAAAATGCGGTAGCATTTTGGTGTTCAAACCAATTAACCGCTAACGCATTTTTGTATGCACAAGAATACCAAATT
>SKHJ01000036.1 GCA_007116965.1 Candidatus Kaiserbacteria bacterium | reverse complement strand
TTTTGTGCTACATTTTTGCTATGCATTTTCATATCATTACCTTATTTCCAGATATGTGTCGCACCTACACCGATGCGGGAATTTTGGGTCGCGCGCAAAAGACCGATAAAGGGAAAGGGGCTAAGGTACGGGGACGGAAGATAGTAGTTAGTTACTACGACCCACGGGATTTCACTAGTGATAAACATAAGAAAGTGGACGCGCGGCCGTACGGTGGTGGCCCAGGGATGGTCTTACAAGCCGAGCCAATACTCAAGGCCTGGCAAAAGGCGGTTGGCCGTAAGCGTGACCAGAGTAAGGTGAAGACACTTATTATGTCGCCACGCGGCACAACCTTTACGCAGCAGCAGGTGAAATCATGGGTCGGTAAAATAGAACACCTGGTTTTGATTGCTGGTCGGTACGAGGGTATCGACGCCCGAGTAAAAGAAGCACTTGGCGCCGAAGAAATCAGTCTGGGTGATTTTGTCCTCTTTGGTGGTGAACTACCGGCACTGGTAATACTTGATACTGTAGCGCGACAGATACCGGGGGTCTTGGGTACGTACGATTCGCTCGAAGAGGAGCGCGTTACTAGTGGTGTTACCTACACGCGACCAGAATCAATAACTTTCAAAGGCGCCGCCTATCAGGTGCCAGAGGTCTTGCTAGGTGGTGATCATAAGCAAATAGAGGCGTGGCGAGGTCGCCGGTAGCTAGCCGTACGATCTCTTCAACAGGTATCGCTTGCATTTATTGTGCTCTCCTGTATAATCCCGACCACGACGCACGGGGTGCATCCAATGAATGTGTTACGGGGGGATCGTTCATTCGTGTTGAGTCGGCAAGGGCAACCTTGCCTCTGATGGTTCATCAGACGATTCAGCCATGCGTGCCATAAATCAGGAATAACACTTTTATCAAAGGCGCTTATCTATAAGCGGTTTTTGTGTGTTTACTCTTGGCCTGTTGGTAGTCTGGGTACATCAGCAGCAGTAGCATTATTAGGTAGTATTTATTTTATCATCTACATAGTATGAGTTCAGCTAAATCAAACCAAACCACCAACGTCTCTGTCGGTCACTGGCCGCAGAAGCGCTTGGAGACCACCCCGCAGCCAGCTATTGAGTTGCCCGATCTGATTGAGCCACAACGTGACTCTTTTCGTTGGTTTACCGAAACTGCTCTGAAGGAGATTTTCACCGAGTTTTCACCCATCACCGACTATTCGGAAAAGAAATTTGAGCTACAATTCAAGAAGTACCAAGTTGGTAATCCCAAATGCACCCCTGAGTACGCTAAAGCCAACAAACTGACCTATGATGCCCCCCTGCATGCCCAGGTCATCCTTAAGAATAAGACGTTTGAGAGTGAGAAGACGCAAGACATCTTTTTGACCGATATCCCCTTGATGACCGAGCACGGCACGTTTGTCATCAATGGTATCGAGCGAGTGATTGTGCCACAGCTGGCTCGTTCATATGGTATCTTTTTTACTGCTACTGATATCAAAGGCCGTACCCAGTTTGGCGCCAAAATCATTCCGGCTCGGGGTGCTTGGGTGGAGATAGACTCTGAGCCAGACGGACTCATCTACGTTCGCATCGATCGGAAGAAGAAGTTCCCGATCACCTCGCTCCTCCGTGTCTTAGGTATCGAGAAAGAAGCTGAGATGGTGAAGTTACTCAAAGGTGTTGAGCGCGGAGAAGAGTACATCAAAGCTACCTTGGCTAAGGATCCGGCCACGACCACTGATCAGGCTTTTGTGGAGATCTATCAGCGTTTGCGAGACGGTGACTTAGCAACTGTCGAGAGTGCTCGCGAATTTATCCTCTCACTCTTCTCACCAGAACGATATGACTTGTCTGAGATCGGCCGGCACCACTTCAACGAGCGCTTCGGTCGCCCGACAGACGAAAGAGCAGTGTCTGAACGCACCATTACCATCGAGGACATCAGGCTCATTATGGCTAATATCATCGAGAAGAATCACGACCCGATGGCTGAACCTGATGATATCGATCACCTTGGTTTTCGTCGCGTCCGTTTCTTTGGTGAGTTGTTGCAACAGCGGGTCCGGGTTGGTATGACGCGCATGAAGCGCAATATCCAAGACCGAATGTCGACGATTGAAGCCGAGACCTCATTGCCAATGCAAATTCTCAACCCCCGACCACTACAGGCGGCTATTAAAGAATTTTATACCACCAACCAGTTGTCACAATTTGCCTTGCAACAGAATATCTTAGGTGAGATCGAACATTTGCGAACACTCTCAGCCCTTGGTCCGGGTGGTCTCACGCGCGAGCGAGCTGGCTTTGAGGTACGTGACATCCACCCCTCTCACTACGGACGCCTCTGTCCTATCCATACGCCTGAAGGTCCAAATATCGGCTTGATCTTGCGTCTGGCTATGTACGCACGTGTCAATCGTTTTGGTATCATCGAAACGCCATACATCAAGATCAAGAATGGTAAAGTGACGGACGAAGTGGTATTCCTTAACGCACACGAGGAGGAGAAGTACAACATTACACACGCCGCTTCACCGCTTGATGCTAAAGGTAAGTTGGTCGATGACTTGGTTGAGGCTCGTTATCGCGGAGAGCCAAAGGTGGTGCCGCGCGAAAATATTCACTTTATGGATGTGGCTACCAACCAACCATTCTCGGTAGCTACTTCGATGATTCCTTTCCTTAATCACGACGACGCCAACCGAACCTTGATGGGCTCTAACATGCAGAAGCAGGCAACTCCTTGTTTGATCCCGGAGGCACCATTGGTGGCTACTGGCGTAGAAGGGATGGCGGCGCGAGATACTGGTCGCGTAATCGTCGCTCATACTGCCGGACAAGTTATTGAGAGTGATGCCAATCACATC
>SKHJ01000011.1 GCA_007116965.1 Candidatus Kaiserbacteria bacterium | reverse complement strand
GGGCAGGAGCCAGAAACGCACGTTGCATTATGGAGTGGGAAATACTATAATCGTCAGCACTGTTTTGAAGCGAAAGTTGATCCGCTGGATTGAATTAGCTGAAAAAACGCTGTAAATCGCGGCCTTGGTTAAGTGGTATAACGGTTGCTTGCCAAGCAACAGTCGGGAGTTCGATTCTCCCAGGCCGCACAAAGCGCCAACCCCAACATGGATGTGTTGGGGTTGTTGCAATTTGTAGCGGGATGGGAGAATCGAACCAAGCCGCGGCGAAGCCCGCAGGCGAAATGCAATGGAGCTGAGGACCGCGGCGCGTGGGGGTCGAGGGAGTGAGATATTTTGGAGTCCTGAGTTTACGAAGGATGAGCAAAATCTCCACGAGAGTGACCGATTCTCCCTGGCCGCACGAAACTTAGGTTGTTTAACATTTAGACACTTTGCTTTGTAAGTGACAGCTTTACCTTGACGTTATTACTCACCAAAATGTTCTTTTACTCTTCTTACAAATTCATCTAAGTCATCAATATGAATTTTCATTTCGGGATAATTTCCTGAGATACCTTGAAACCTAATCCCTTCACCCAAGTTGTAATCTGCTGTACCCTCTTCTCCATCTAGTAGGGCGGCAACACTTTTATTTTGTCTTCCAAGTTCTTGTGTGACGAATGAAGCTGTGGGCACATAACCAGCCTCGTCTGCTTCATTCATATATTTTTCTTTTAAGGTTGGTGCTTCTTTATTTTCAAAATTCTCCATGTAAGAATTGTAACACAAGTCAAAAATCACCGTCTCAAGCGTACTTGCATGATTAATTGGTAAAATATTACCAATCCTCCACTATAGTGTATCCACCGAAAACAACAGTACTTTTGGCCTAATTCCCTTGGCTCGAGCGACCATCAGTCGCGTATTGCCTGCCACGAGATGATATGTGTCGCCAATTTGCATAATTATGGGTGCGTCTAGTGTCTCACCCGTTTCGATTCTATGTAGTAGATTATGGGAATCTCTACCGGCTTCGGCAGCAAACCTATGAGCTGTCTCTAGGTCACCAGGCGAGAAACGGTTGGAATCAGTGTTTTCAAGGTTCGACCACATGTCCTCGTCTAGATCAACCAATTCCCCATCTCTGGCTTGAAACATCAAAACCGATTCGTCAATCTCGAATTTTTTGGCTACACGCTCGAACTCCCCCCCCTCTGCTTCAATGTCTGGCCATTTAAAATGTGGTGTCGGTTCTTCAAAAGATTCTTTCATCAACAAAGTATATCAGATTAAAAATGATATACTCAATTTCACATGAAACATGCCCTGCTCACACTCGCCCGCTCCCCGTTAGGTTTGCTAATCGTTGGTATCGCCTTTGGTCACTGCTCTAAGATATTGCCAGTGAACAGGGTTTATGAAACCGATAAAGTGTTAGCCTTTAAACACCCCAAGCCTCACTATGAGGAGCACATCCTTATCGTGCCCAAGAAAGCCATCAAGAGCCTCCATACTACTACTAAAACAGAGGATCAGCCCTATCTAGCAGAAATTTTTCACGTGGCACAGAAGATACTCGAAGACAACAACTTGAAGAACAGACCCTACCAGCTGATAATAAACGGCGGTACGCGTCAGGAAGTACCACAATTACATCTACACCTAGGAATTGGAGAAAGTTTGTAATTTCACGTGAAAAGTCTTCCGTGATGTAAAATAGAGACACAAGTCAATACAAGTGTTTCACGTGGTACAGCACAGTTATTTTTCAGGGAAAAATGACTAAAATCTAGTCAGAACTTTTGATAAGTTGCACGTGAAATGCTATAGCACCGGTTTCGGTCTCCTTTTCTTCATCCTACCATTGCCGAAGTTCACTCAACAACCCCTCAGTATCCGACAGTCCTGTCAGGTCGTGCTCTATGGTTTTGAATAATTCGGTAAAGGTCGGCGCTTTGTAGATACGTAGTATTTTTAGCTACCACTTTTCGTGAGTCTGCAGTTGGTTTAGTTTGCCAGCCAGTAAAGTCCTCCCAATATTCGATGAAATCACCTGCTTGTAGATCTTGCCAACTATCTTCATCGAGTCGGAAATCCAAAGATTGACCTTGATGCAGCAGTTCCTCTAAGGGGGCAGTTGTGCATTGTATAGATTTTTTGATTAGCACGTCATACACATACAAAGTATAACCGATCTTTGTTCCATATGAAACCCTCAAAAAACTCGCTATTTTCAGGGCAAATATGTAACTTTAAAACCAAACCACAGAGTGTATTACTACGGGTATAAATACTCGCGTTGCACGTGCAACAAAACCTACCTAATTTTTAGCAAGCAGGCTGGTCATCGATCGAGTAATAAGAATCTGGGGATAAAAGCGTGGATAGGTGGATAAAGGACAAATAAAATGTGTCAGAAATGAGCAAAATACATTGAAAAATAAAGAGTAATGTCTTTTAGCACACTAGCTTATGTTTCACGTGAAACATAAGCTAGTGTGCTATAGTGCGTATAAGCAATCTCTATTTGGTATGACTGAGAAAGCAATCAAAAAGCCGCAACATATTACCACTGGTACTGTTGGCGAAGCTCTGGCTCAACGGTATCTTGAAGGCCTGGGGTATCGAACGGTTGATAAGAACTACCGCAAACGCTGGGGTGAGCTTGATTTGGTCTGCGAAAGGGATAAGCGAGTCTACTTTATCGAGGTAAAGGCGGTTTCATATGGAACGCAAAATGATTTCCAACAAGCGTATCAAACAGGCACTTTTCGCCCTGAGTTGCACGTGACACCAAAGAAGCGACGTAGTTTGCGACGAATAATTGACACTTGGTGTGCTGAGCGCCGATATGAGGGTGAGATACAAGTGGATATCGTGGCGGTGTACCAAGTGCCACTAGAAAAATACGCTGCGGTAGAGATCTTTCCGAATATCGATCTTGAAAATTAAACAGGAAGGTCTGGCTTAAAAGCCAGGATTTTCTGTTACTCGTCGGGGAGCCGGGAATCGAACCCGGGCCGCACGGTCCCAAACCGTGTACACTACCATTATGCTACACCCCGAGTGAGGAGCAAGGCAAAAATGAGTTCATCATTTTCATCTTGTCCGAACGCAGGGGTGAAAACTTTTGTTTCCACCCCGAGACAGCGAGCGTTGCGCCAAAGATAGTATCACGAAGGCGTGGAAAATGCGAGAGTCTGTTAGTGATATTTCCAAGACTTGATCCGTGCTACACTGTCGGGTATGAAACTCTTAGCGGAAATATCAGAAGCGACATTGGGACTGGGAGAAGGGGAGCGACTGGGTACTCAGTATGAGTTGCGCAAAAGTGCGCGGGCGATTTTGCTTAATGAGCAAGGTGGGGTGGCGACCCAATATCTCACTAAGTACAACTATCACAAACTACCAGGTGGGGGAGTAGATCCAGGAGAGACTGTCGAGGAAGCGTTGGTGCGTGAGGTGAAAGAGGAGGTGGGGTGTGATTGTCTCATCGAGCGACCAGTGGGGATGGTGATTGAATACCGTAATAAGTATATGATGGTGCATATCTCGTATGGCTTTGTAGCGAGGGTGCAGGGTGCAGTCGGCACACCTGCACTTGAGCCAGGTGAAATCGAAGAAGGACAGCAGACGCTCTGGTTGTCACCAGCAACGGTGTTGGAAAAGATACATCAGGATGTGCCTGGGAAGTTTGAAGGACATTTTATTCTCGCCCGGGAGCAAGCATTTCTCAAAGAGTATTTAAGAAGTAAATTATGAACCAGTTAATCGCTGAGGCGTACAACAAAGCAGCTGGACCTTATCTGGCAAAATATGAAGCACGTGGCGTACGGGCTAAAGACGTGGACCTGGCATTGTCATTCGTGTTGGTTGAAGAACCTTTTGTTTTTGAAATTGGTTATGGCGGGGGAATTGAGGCGGAGTACGTCTTACAGAAGACGGGTAGGTACTTGGGTGTAGATATTTCGGAGGCATATCAGCAAATTGCGCAAAAACGGGTACCAACTGCACAATTTATGATTGGTGACATTCATACGTATGAACTGCCAAACAATATAGATGTAGTGTTGGCTTTTGCGTCTCTATTACATAGTAGCAAAAAGCAACTCGAAACTCTTTTACAAGATTTGCATAAGAAGCTAAATCAAGCTGGCGTGATATTGCTTTCGCTTAAAAAGCGTGAAGGATACCAACGGGCTGACGTAACTGACGACTATACTACCCGCAGATTTTACTACTACGACCGCCATACACTAGAATCTTTAACAAAAGAATTATATAGGGTAGTGTATTACGATGAACAAGAACGCCAAGAGCCGTGGCTGACTATGGTTTTACAAAAGATCTAATATTGAGTAACTATGAAATTCTTTGTTACCGGACGGTCGAGTAATATTGATGCAGTGCGACGAACGTACGATTTGATCGAGGCGGCTGGACATACAGTGATAAAACGTTGGACAGAGTTGCCAATGATTAAGCCGTATGGAGAACATGAGCGTGAGTCAAGGCAATACGCACGAGACAGGATTACGGAAATAGCTGATGCTGATGTGTACATTTTACTTCCGCACCAAAATGGCAATGGTGTATTTACTGAACTAGGCGCAGCTCTCGCATTAGCTACTACACAAAACACTTTACGAGTATTCGCTGTAGGTGATAGTGACGCTCAAGCGTTGGCCATGTTCCACTACCATCCCGCTATCGAGTGGGTAGAGAGTGTTGAGCAGGTTCTGGAGTTGGTGTCAGCTACAGACCATCGCTAGTTGGCCAATGTGACAAATTTCTGTAGCTTTAGTGATACGATACTGTGTGTAAGAGGAAGATGCGTAGTTATTAGATTTAAACAAGGATACTTATGAATAAAGCAATGGTTGTATTAGTCGTACTCGTCGTCGCTCTTGTTGGCTGGTGGTGGTTTTCGTCTGACACGATCGAGATAGAGCAGCCAGAAGTAGAGGTACCACTTGAGATGAGTGGAGACCAAGACGATGAAGAGGCTGACATGTGGGCTGACGAGTACGCGGGATTGGATGATCCCGACCATACCTTTATAATGGAAGCAACAGGGCGAGAGTTTATTGTCGATGGGGTAAGTAACCCTGAGTTGACTGTGGCAGTAGGGGATAGGGTGCGCGTTGAGTTAACTATCACCGGCGGCACACATGATTTTGTGATCGACGAGCTCGGCGTGGCTTCGGCAGTCATGTCAGCTGGACAAACAGAAGTGATTGAGTTTGTCGCCAACGAGATTGGCACGTTTGAGTATTACTGTAGCGTCGGTAACCACTATGCTGAGGGGATGTTTGGTATCTTTAATGTGATTGAGTAGGCAGGGCTAGTCATTTCGGTAGGAAAAAGCGGAAACACTATAGTGTTTCCGCTTTTTCTGGTAGATTTTCTACTTTTTCAGTCTGATTTGGTATAGTACAGAACATGTACACTCCTCGACCATTTGCCGAACATTACCTACCCGAGCAGGTTGGACACCGTGTCTACTATGCCCGGTACGGTAATCCTGATGGACCGACTATCATTACTTGTCATGGCGGGCCAGGGAGTAAGAGTAAGCCCAAGCACGCGGCCAGTTTTGATCTTGAGCACTACCACGTCGTCTGTTTTGACCAGCGGGGCTGTGGTCAGAGTGAGCCAGCCGGTGAGATTGCGAACAATACTACACAAGACCTGGTGGCAGATATGGAGCGCATTCGTACTGAGCTCGGTATCGAGACTTGGTACGTGGCCGGTAGTAGTTGGGGCTCGACCTTGGCACTTGCTTATGCAGAGGCGCATCCAGAGCGGGTGCGTGGCTTGTTGTTGTCGGCTATTTTCTTAGCTGATAAATGGGGTGATGACTGGGCATTCTTTGGTAGTGAGGGAACAGCTCACTTATTTCCCGACGGACGTGCCCTTTTACTGGAGAGCCTAGGGGCTTTGCACATCTCTGAAAATAGCAATATCGCAGCAGCATTATACGAAAAATTTGAAAACGGAAGTGATGGAGATCGGAGACAAATCGTCGCACTTTTTAGCAATTGGGATTACAATCTGTTGGCACCGCACTTGGATAAGAAATTTACTGAGCCGGAGGAGGTGGATGAGTCGGATTTTTCGAATACCCGGATTTTTCTGCATTACCTAGCCAACCAATATTTCCTCTCCGACAACCAAATACTCCAGCAGATCGCATCAATCAAACACATCCCTGCGTGTATCGTTCATGGTCGGATTGATATCCTGTGCCCGCTCGAAGCCGCCTGGCAACTCCACCAAGCCCTACCGCAGTCGACCTTTGTCCCACTTCCAGAAAGCGCCCATGTCATTAAGGGTGACGGGGCTCTGGCCCGTTACTACGCTTTTGCAACGTTTTTGGCTCGCAAGGAGGGTAAGGGCTAGGCAGAGACAGGTGGACCTGAAAGAAAGTACGTTTTCATCCGTCTTCGCGTATAATGGTTCGTACATGGAGAAACTCCGTACAACAGCTTCCCATAGTGACGACCCAGAAGAGCGTTTTTTGACTGCTTTTGCGGATTATAGCAATGCCTTGTTTCGGCACGCAGCCTTGCGCTTGCGAGATCGAGAGCGAGCCATCGACATAGTCCACGACACCTTCACCAAGGCGTGGTCGTATCTGCGCACTGGGCATGAGATCGAGGCGTTCCGTCCGTTCTTATACAAAGTGCTCAACAACCTCATCATTGATGAGTACCGCCGACGTCGAGAGACGTCTCTGGATGCTTTGTTGGAAGAAGAGGGGGTTGATGAGGGTGATTTTGCTGAACTCTCAGAGAACACCGTGGAAGCTCTTGCGGCCACCCTCGACGGCAAAAAAGCCTTTGCGGTCCTTGAGACCTTACCGGATGTCTACCGCGAGGTGGTGATACTCCGCTTTGTCGATGGTCTTGGCCCGAAAGAGATCAGTGAGCTGATCGAGGTATCAGAAAATGTCGTCTCTGTACGCTTACACCGCGGTCTCAAGCTATTACGTGAGCATATTGAGGCCGAAAGTGAAGCGCGGGAAGAGCGAAGAAAAGTGATTGGCCGGCAGGCCTTCGGTCGCTCTGTTTAAATACATTATGAAACGATTTCAAGAACAATTTTCTAAACAAGCTGACAGCGTATCTTTAAGCGCATCTGAGCAACAGGATTTACGCGAGCGGGTGCTTTTGTATATGGAATATCACCCGTTGCCTGAAGCCACGCGGGCTACCGCTAGCGACACAGCAGGTACAACCACGTCTGTTCGTCGTCATTTCTTGGCGAACTGGTACGCGCGTGGCGCCTTCGGAGGCGTGTTGGCCTGTCTGCTGGTTTTGGTACCAATTATGGCCGAACGATCGTTGCCTGGTGACGTGTTGTACGCAGTCAAGGTTGGTTTTAACGAAGAAGTACGGAGCACCGTAACCCGCTCACCGTTTGAACGGGTAGAATGGGAGACCGAGCGCATCAGCCGTCGTTTGGCTGAAGCGCAAGCGTTGGCTCAAGCTGGCCGATTGACAGAGGTGCAAGAAGAGCGGGTGGCTGAGGCAGTGCGGCATCATAGTCAATCAGCCCGAGCGAGTATCGAACGCTTACGCGCAGAGGATGAAGACGAGGCCGCGATGGCTGAGATCGCTTTGGTGGCACTTTTTGATGTTCACGCCGCTGTCTTGCGAGCGTATAGTACCGAACCTGAGCACGACATGGCTTTGCTGGTTGAGGGTGCGATTGCTACCACTACCACGCGCGAGCGCCGCAGTGCTTTGGCCGACGCTATAGAACAAAGTCGGGCTGAAGCCATTGATCCGGAGCGCACCGAGCGACCATCGTACGAAGGACTTTTAGCTCGTATTGAGATCGAGTCGGCCCGTGCAAGTGAACTACTGCGTACCATTGCGCCGCTAGCAACTGAGGAAGCGATGACGAGTATTACTAGACGCCTTGCTGACGTAGATCGTAAGGTGCAAACCGGCATCACAGCCTATGAGAATGGTGAACCGGTCGAAGCTCGGGTGGCGCTGACCGAGGCACTTACCACCACTCGTAAGGTCATTACCTTTATGAGTAATCTTGAGGTAAGAAATACTGTAGATCTTGATATGCTTGTGCCAATCGAGTATACCGCCGAGGAGTTGGCTGAGCAGCTACATTTCAAGCGAGAGCGACTGCAGGTACGATACGAGTATATTGAGAGTGTCGTGGCGGAGTATGTTGAAGCAGAGGATCTGGTAGAGATCGAGGAAGTTTTAGCCGAAGTGCCCACCCAACTCGCCCAAGCCGCTCAGTATATCGAAGAAGAGTCATTTGAAGCCGCCGGTATTGTCTTGGCAGATGTTGACGAACTGTTGAGTGCTATTGTTCAACAAGCCGATATTCCTGATCGTTTACCTGAATTTGAAATTGGCACGACTACTCCAACTAATGTTGAGCCGGCGTCAGCGACTACCAGTACAGCTACGAGCAGCGACGCAGACGTAGATGCTGCGACCTCTACAGCGACCACCACTGATCGGACTGGCGAGAATGCCACCTCCACCGAAGCACGGGCAACTAGTACAGAAGCTGGTTAGGCACGCTTTCCCCAGCCGATCACACACCGACTTGACACTGCTGAGTAGTTTTGTTTATAGTAGGAAGGTATGGTGCAAGCCACTACAGTAGACTGGATGACACAGTTGGTAGAGCGCACATTTGTGCTCGTACTCATTGTGATTCTCGCTTGGGTAAGCGGGTCGGTTTAGTGTAACGGTATATCCACCAATCTCTCAAACACCAAACCGACCCGCGGACTAGCTCCTCGGGTCGGTTTTGGTTGGGAGGGATTGGCAGCCGGAGATTGTGGCGAAGTACTTCGCCACAATCTCCGGCTCACACCGAGTCCGGTCCCGTTCTCAGTTGTCTGAGATGACGGCGGGAAATGTTCAACAAACGGAGGTGAAGATGCAAAAACAAAACGTAGATGATGTTCCAGTATACCCCATTGACCCGCGGGATACACATCCGATTCCGATTTCGTGTCTAAGGCCTGTCACTGACCCAAACGTTGGAGGGTGCGGAGGCATATACGACGCTCCACATGCAGCTCAGTGCACTACTGTACCCAGCGGAGGTCGAGGTAGACTCGATCTGGCAACAGGCGAACGTTTTTGATGATTTTCGGGCAGGGCGCGCCTCGCGCGCCCGCACCCTCCTTATCTATACTATGAGTAATTCAAACGAGACACTTCAAGATATCAGTAACAAATTATCGATGCAAAAATCGAGGATTGACTATCTTTTGTTTATAAATCCTTCCAATTTTGCATCCGAAAAGAGAAAATTTTTTAAGGCATTTTATGAGGGTCAAGCATATAATCCAAAATACAAGTATAAAAAGACACACGAGTTGTTTAGAAAAGAAGAAAACTATCTTTTTTTTGTAAAAAAATTACTAGCAAAGTCAAAGAATGGCACTACGATAGATTTAATACATACAGAAATCAAAGACCAGCTGCTGCGTATTCAGTTGATTCGTAGCATTGGTACGCCCAAGGTTACGGTTACTTCCAGAAAGTTATTCGGTGCGGTTGATAGTGTTGTTGTAAAAAAAATAACGGCAGAGATCAAAGGTCAGCAAAAATTATTCCCTCAAGACGGTGAACTATTTACGCAAAGTGAGTTACTTACGTACGCTCGTGATTTTTTCGCAAGACATGGGTTTGTTGGCTGGCGGGCTGATATCAACATTCCTGGCGGACCTTCAGTTTGCCGCAGTAATGATAAGTTAGTACTTTTCCAAGCAAAAAGTTCATACAATCGTCACATGGTAGACATCTTACTTGCTCACGAAATCCTAGGACATGCACAGCAAGAAGAAAATGCACAACAACAATCGATCCCGCTTTTTATTTCTGGATTTGGTCTGTACGAACCGCTACACGAAGGCTTTGCTTTATGGCAGGAATCAAAAATTAATCCAAAACTAGAGACAAGGATATCTTTATATTACTTGGCAGTGTATAAGGCAGAGCGGGCAAGTTTCTATCAGACATTTTGCTACCTATTGCAATGGCTCTCTTTAGATGATGCCTACATACTCACAAGTAGGGTCAAGAGAGGTCTCATAGATACAGGCCAGCCCGGTACTTGGTACAAAGATAAGCTGTATTATGAAGGATACGAATTCATAAAGAAACTTAATAAAACCGATAAAAAAATAGTAGCGCGAGCAAAATTTGATACAAGGTATTTTAATGACTTCAAACAGCTCGTTACTTAAATGAACGTCTTATGAGAGAATCGATGCCTTCGATTCTCTCTAGGTCGTTCATTGAACGTACAACCATCAAAGGAGGATGTGTAATGGTTGAAATGAACTTCACCAACCACCGGGTCGTCAATCCTGCTGCATTGGCGGAGTGCAAACTTGGCGGCTTTAATGAACCCAGTCAGGGTCGGTTCCCTGTCGCATCTCCAGTCGAGGTGAGGCTGTCGTCTGCGGAGTTGTCGAACTTGACGTCGTTGCTTGATGACATTGCGACGGCAACTGAGCAGCCAGTACCGCCCTTGGTGCGCATCGACACCATTCCGACCTCTAATGGCTTGCGGGTCATCGAGGTCAACAGCGACATTCCTGGAGGTATGAGCTATGTGATGCGTGCCTTGCAGGCCTATGGCTGTGGGGATGAGGCTGTGCGATTTGTCTCGGCGATGAGAGACGTGTTTGGAGAGGCTCCGGCGGTTCTCTGTTCCGAAACGTGGCCTGTTCACAGGAAGGTGATCGCCATGGAACTTCCCTACTACCAGACCGCCATTTGGCCGGGCATGGAAGTAAGGACGATTGAGGAAAACCCACGCTGGTGTTTTCCAACAGGTCGTACCGTTTTCCGTGCCTGCGGTCGTGCTCAAGTTGAACACCATTCCCCATTGCCTCAAGCCAAGAACCCTTGGGGTAGCTGGACCTTCGGTGACAAACGGGCTTTGGCTTACCGACAGAACCCGCTGGTGCCGCACGGAGAGAAACGCGATATGCGATGTGGCGACGAGGTGCCGAGTGGCTTGGTGGCCAAGTCAGCCTTCGGCCTCGGCGGTGATGAGGTGTTCTTTCCAGGGGAAACAATACACACCGATGGATCATTTCTTCTTCAGGAGATGGTCCAAATCCCAACTGCTGTGATCAGTGGCACACCGATGCGCTATGGTTTGGATGTCTATGTCCTGTCTGGTTCAAAAGGCAAGACTCATTTCTTCGCGATGAGTCGCACCTGTAGGCCTGACCAGAAAGTGCTGAACATCTCTGCGGGGGGCGGATTGGTGCCGGGTGTGATGCACTGAGTGCGAGATCACCACTTATGAAATTGAGGGTCGCCAAGCTGGCGACCCTCCTTCTTTTTGCTACTATTAGAAATAGTTAACTG
>SKHJ01000006.1 GCA_007116965.1 Candidatus Kaiserbacteria bacterium | reverse complement strand
TTCTGCAGCCTGAACGTTGTTGTGTGTCACAAGTAGTTCACATATTCTATGTACAGTCAGATAGCCATGGCGTTCTCTAAAGAACTCCATAACTTCTTCTTCAGTTTTAAATTCTAGTTCCATAATTAAAATATAGAACCAGACGGCTAGTGTCTCGTACTAGCTCTAAACGGCGGAGGGAGAGGGATTCGAACCCTCGAGGAGCTTTCACCCCTGGCGGTTTTCAAGACCGCTGCATTCAACCACTCTGCCATCCCTCCAAAGGACGCGGTAAGGGTACCATACTCATCGCCAGATTTCCACGCACTACGCGCTAGCGAATCGCGCTAGCGACTGCTTTGACTACACGAGGATCCTGCAAGGTTGGGACGATCTCTTGGGCGGTCGGTTGTTTGATAAGGGCTGCTAACTTGTGCGCCGCGGCTACCTTATGCTCAGTAGTGATATGGCAAAGCTGGCGATCTAGCGCGCCGCGGAAAACACCCGGAAAGACTAGGGCGTTATTAATCTGATTGGGATAATCACTGCGCCCTGTCGCCACCACTGCCGCCCCAGCTCGCTGTGCATCCTCCGGCATAATCTCAGGAATAGGGTTGGCCAAAGCAAAGACAATTGGCTGTGGTGCCATCCGCTCAATGTGGGCTGGCGCGATGGTGCCGGGACCAGACACTCCTATCACCACATCTGCTCCCTCAATCACTGTCATTACATCACCAGAAAGGCGATTACCGTTAGTCATCTCGGCTAAAGCTTTTTTATAGCCAGACAAGCCCGGTCGACCTGCATAGACAGCACCAGTACTATCGGTGACAATAATCTCAGAAATGCCGGCGTGCGCTAAGATAAGCGTAATAGCGCGACCAGCCGCACCCGCTCCGACCACCACCACTCGCAGTTTCTCCAGCCGCTTCTCAACTACCTTAGCAGCGTTGATGAGGCCGGCCAAGACCACGATGGCTGTGCCGTGCTGGTCGTCGTGCATTACCGGAATATTCAACTCTTGCTGCAAGCGCTCCTCGATCTCAAAACATTGCGGTGCAGCGATATCTTCGAGGTTGATACCACCAAAACTTGGCGCAATGGCCTTGACCGCCGCCACGATCTCATCCGGCGTATGCACATCGAGCACGATCGGCCAAGCGTCGATATCGGCCATAGCTTTGAAGATAGCGCACTTCCCTTCCATCACCGGTAGCGCCGGAATCGGGCCGAGATTTCCGAGACCCAGAATAGCCGACCCGTCGCTAATGACCGCGACGCTGTTGCGCTTACTAGTGTACTCACGAGCATCTTGCGGGCGTTTGTATAGTTGGGTTGAAACTGCACCCACTCCTGGACTGTACATCATACTCCAGTCGTCCTTACTCTCCAGTGGCGCCTTAAGACTTATTGCTAACTTGCCACGTAGCTTTTTGTGTAAGGCCAAGGCGAGTTTGTTGTAGTCTTTCTTTTTGCTATATTCACGCGCTGGTTTGTAGGTGGTACTTGCACCCTTACCGGCCTTGACTGCCTTACTTACTTTAGCGGCGCGACGGCTCGGAGCTGACTGTTTTTTGGCCGAATGCTGACGTGATGACATAAAGAACTGTTAGTGCGTATTAAAAAATAATGGCTTCAGTATACGGGAAAAGTTACCTACTGACAAAAGAAAACACCCGGTGGAACTGTCCGTAGACATCCTTCCGGGTGTAGATGACTGGGCGGCGACGCCGCCCAGCTTTTCACCGCTTCGGCTTTTGCGGCAACAAGGCTTCAAGTTCTCGCCGCTCAAAGTCCGACAACTCATACCGCATACCCCAGAGCTTGGCGATATGCGTTTTGAAGGCCGCTTCGAGCTTATCGCTCAACAACGCCCCGTCGACACGCAGCACACTGACTACCACATCAGTGTCGCCCTCATTGACGACCACCAGCAGAAATACCACCCGATCTTCCACCGACATCTCGTACAAATGGACTCGGGTCTTGCTGGTAATACCCACATAAGGTTGAACGTCACGACGAAACGACCACACCAATCGCTTGCTGTGTCGCACCTCAAGCACGAGCGGCCGCGCATTCTCTGGCGCACGTCGCGGCCAACCGATCCTGAACTGGTACTCAACCGGCGAGCGAGTCGTTGTTGCGTCAACATACGTAGCCGCCTCGCGCGGTGTAGAAAACACAGACCCAAGTGCAAGACTAGGGTGCTGAGAATTCAGATACTTCTTTAGTTTCGGACTAGGATTGTCCATGCGCAATCTCCCTTGCGTTTTCCTCAACGTACCTACTTATCAGAATACAATAAATATATAAAAAGTAAAGGGGCGGGGTGGCGATTGCTCGCAATACCCCGCCCCGAGATGGGTTCAGGCGGCCTTCTTCTTCTGGCCACCATTCGGCACGTTCCGCATATCCTGTGAGAGCTTGGGGACATTCGTCCTGCCCCCCACCTCGGTCCGCGGCGACTCGATGACCCGGTCGGCCGCCCGCCGCGCCTCGGTCAGCGTGGCGAAATGCGTGTCACTGCCTTTCACCTGATACCAGACGCTACGTACCCGGCGGCCCGAAAGCCGCTGGTACTTGGAGATACCGGCCTTGGCATCGACGGAACGTGCGATGACGCGGACATCGAACTCGATGACCTCAGCCACCTGCAGGCCCTTCCGCCCGATTTCGGTGGTGAAGACCACCTGTTTGCCCTGGGCGGCGGCGAACTGCTCACCAGTCAGCCCGCTGCGCCTGAGCGCCGAGACATGGACGAACATGTCCTTCTCCTGACTAGGCACGGTGATGAAGCCAAAGCCCTTCTCAACGTTGAACCACTTGACGGTTCCTTCGATGGTATCGATCATGAGACCTCTCCTCGCTGAAGGCTGAAGTTGAACTGCTGTACTATTATTATGATATCACAATATAAAATAAATGTCAAGTGCTTTTGCATAGAAAAAGCCTTTGGGTTGCTTTCTCGTCGGTCTCACCACGGATTGGTGAGAGAGAATGCAAGCCAAAGGCTTGTGTGTGGGTGATGCACCCAGCTTGTTGCCTGCATGAAGCAGACAACATAACTGTGGCACCACCCACTGTGGTGCTTCTGATCACC
>SKHJ01000049.1 GCA_007116965.1 Candidatus Kaiserbacteria bacterium | reverse complement strand
GCGATGACAGGCGCGACCAGCGTTGCCGTGGTAGATAATCACGATTGTCTCAGCTTGCGCTACTGGGTGGTAGTAACCGCGCAGTCCGTCGACGTCAGTGATAACGTAATGTTCCAGTGATGGACAATTCTCAGTTGGTGTATTATCTGGGTGGTAGATAAGATTGTATTGTTGCCAAGTAAGGTAGCCGCCAAAGGCGATGTAGATAAGTGGGATGAGCCAAATATCACGTCGCGCGAAGAGACGAGGCATAGGTATCAGTCGGTGTTAAGTAACTTTATGGCCTGACTGATCTGTTTATCTCGTTCTTTGGCCGGCAGGCGTTGACAGGTCTGGATATGTTCAGCAATGAATGTTTCACTAACTGCTTTGAGGGCACTACGGGCTGCCTTCACTTGAGAGATAAACTGCTTACAGTCGGGATTTTTTGAGTCCAGCAGTGTATTTCTGAGAGAGCGTATTTGACCCTCTGCCCGACTGAGTCGATCCATTAGTTTTTTTTGTGGATGGGGACGCTTTTTTCTCATCGTTTACCCAGTGTACCGTACTGCTACTGAGGTGCCAATACGTTGGTTCGTCCGAGTCATAGCTATGATTTGCTGCGTGGTAAGAGGTAGTGGTTACAGACAGCCTTTAGTCCCTCAACGATACAGCCAGCCAAGACTAGCCACAAGAGCACAAAACCGAACCAAGAAAAGGCCAAGCTGGTGGTCGAGAAGACGGTCTGTAGAGCGGGTACATACAACGTGGCAAACAGTAAACCAAGACCGAGCAAGACCCCAAAGAATAGTAGACGGTTCTCAGTGATAGAGTAGGTCCAGACCGGAGCTGCGAGATTACGGAACGAAAAGGCGACGACCAGAATGTACGAACCGAAGCAAGCAAAGAGGACGGTACGAGCAGTATCAAGATCGATATCAATGTTGAGTAAGGTGTAATAAATAATGAAGAGCAGTCCCGACATTAGCGTACCAATACCGACGGTCATAAAAATAACACGCCGGTCCAATACGCGCCGAGATTCGTAGCGGTCACCGGTCTGGGCATTGGTGTCAAAGGCAAAAGCGATGGCGGGAATACTGCCGGTAAAGAGATTAACCCAGATAATCTGAGCCGCCGTCAGCGGCATAGCGAGGCCAGCCAAGATAGCGCCGCCGATCAAGATAACCTCATCGAGTGAGTTGGACATCAAGTAGACAAATATCTTTTTGATATTACGTAACATCCGCTTACCTTCCTCGATGGTAGTCACGATAGTCTTGAAGTTATCGTCAAGCAAGACCAGATCGGCCACACTCTTAGCTACATCACTACCAGAGCCAACGGCTACGCCGATGTTGGCAGCTTTGAGGGACGGCGCGTCGTTGACGCCATCGCCAGTCATGGCGACGGTCTCACCTTGGGCCTGGAGGAGCTGGGTAACGCGCAATTTATCTTCTGGGGTTACGCGCGCAAAGATGCGTACGTGCGCAAGGGCAGCCGAGAGCTCAGCGTCAGATAATTGTTTGAGCTCGGTGCCGGTCAAAACCGAGTTTTCATCGATGCGCCAACCGAGGTCACGACCAATGGCCATGGCGGTACCACGTAGATCACCGGTGGCCATAAATACCTTCACGCCGTAGCTATCGATATGTTGCAAGACCTCCGGCACTTCAGGCCGGATCGGGTCGTAGAAACTCAAAGTGCCGACAAAGGTGGTATTTGCAATATCTTCTGGTTTGGGCTCTGCTGGCAACGTGGCGCCGTCGACAACGGCTACTCCCAAGACCCGTCGCCCTTGCTCGCTTAACGCGGTAATGTGTTGGGAGAGGGTGTTGAAGGTTGTGTGGTCAAATTGCGCTTGTTGCAAGAGAATATCGGGCGCTCCCAGGATGGCTAAAGGTTTAGTAAAGTGCTGAAATTGCTCTGGGGTGTGAGCTGGGTCGAGGGCAACTACCGAGAACTTATGCTTAGAATTGAACGGTATAAGCACCTCAGTATGCTCAGTGTACGAGCGAGCGGTGATCAATCCGTGGATACCGGCCGCTCGGACAATGTTGGTCTCTAGCGGATGACCGGAGAGATCCCAATCGACTGGATCAGCCTCGGTATTTTCGATAATAACGTCAGTATTGTGTACCGCGATACGGAGAAGCTCGGCTTGGGCGGGGATGAGTTGGTCGGTGTCGGTTGTCGATCCAGGCGCAAGATGATTGTAGATATCGACCAGTTGCATCTTGGCTTCGGTCAAGGTGCCAGTCTTATCAGTAATAATGACGCTGGTGGAACCGAGTGTCTCAGCGGCGGTCAAGCTACGCATAATGCCGCGAGCGCGGGCAATACGTTCAACGCCGACGGCCAAGACAGCAGTTAGGCCAACTGGTAATGCCTCTGGGACTGCGCCGACAATAATCGCTACCGACAAGATAAGCATCTCGTACGCTGTTTCGCCGCGGTTGACCCCAATGGTGAAGACAAAAGCTACCACGAGGCCGATGACCGCGATAATGACCCACGTCAATTTTTTGATAGCGACCTGTAGTGGAGTTGGTTCAGAGATGGTCGAAGCTACCAGCTCTGCCAACTTGCCGATCTCGGTCTTGGCTCCGGTGTGGGTCACCACAGCATGCATTGACCCCTCGACGGCGAGCGAGCCAGCAAATACCATGTTGCGACGATCTGCCAAGCCGGTGGCGTCAGGCAGGATGTCAATGAGTTTATGGATCGGTAATGACTCGCCAGTCAGAATGGCCTCGTCGGTGGCGAAATTGGTAGTCTCAAGTACGCGAGCGTCGGCTGTAATACGGGCGCCGTGGCGGAGATGAATAATGTCGCCAGGGACCAAGGTGCGGGCATCAACCTCAATCTCCTTACCGTCACGAATGACGCGGGTGCGCTCGAGGACATAAGAGCGGAGATTGGAAATGGCTCGCTCAGCTTTGAACTCTTGATAAAAACCCAGTCCAGCGTTGACCAGTACGGCCAAGGCGATGATGATGGCGTCGAGCCATTCTTGTAGTGCAACCGTTAGCATCACAGCCAAGAGCAAGATGATAATCAGCGGACTCTTGAACTGTTGGAGCAAAATTTGCCACCAACTCGGTGGTTCTTCCTCATTGAAGATATTCTCGCCGTAGTGCCGTAGGCGGGCGGCTGCTTCGTCGCTGCTCAGTCCACGCTCTAGGTTGGTTTTATAAATATCGGCGAGTTCGTCCGGACGGAGAGCCCACGGATTCTCGTTGGTGCTGTGTTGCATACCTTTGCATTCTAGCAAAGCGAGCGCTGGTATTGGTGGTGATGTGTGGTTAGGAGATGGGTGGTGTAGGGTCTGTGGTGGAAGATTGTTCACTGTGATGCCAGAGCCGTCGCGCTTGGTACCACATGATCGTCAGCCATGCACCGACAAAAGTGGTAATAACAAAGCTAAACAACGCCAAGATACCGAGCGCTTGCACGGTATTGCTGTGAGTAGTAGGAAGGCCGCAAACTGCACACATATGATTAAAGTGTAGCAGGTACGTAGCGATTTTCAATTTCAAAATGGTGACTATAAGTTGATGTTTTCTTACTACACTTTATGCAAGTGACTTGCATAAAGTGTAGTAAGTGGTATCCTCTGGCGGGGCAAATGAGCCACCAGTTCCGTAACAAAATGGGAGTTACCCAAGATGCACATCATCGCACTCATCGGCGCCTTTGGTGTCGGAAAGTCAGCCACCGCAGTTGCGTTGGCAGTGAGCCTGCAACGGCGTGACTATACACCAAAACAGGTTGTTATTGCCGTCAACGAAACAGGTGGCATGACTGAGATACGCACCAATGCCGCGCAGGTCGTCGTCTTGCCAAACGGCTGCTTTACCTGTCAGGATGAGGCTGAGCTGCAGCGAGCACTGGCGCAGTTTGTCGAAGATGGTGTCGAGATCGTCATCATGGAAGGCTTCGGTATCGTCGGCGGCCATGAGACGGAGGTGTTCCTTGCCAAGTCAGGTCATTCCTTTCGGATCATTGGTCTGGTCGATGCGCAGCGTCATACGGATAACCGTATCCGTTATTCGGCGGTCTTGCCAACCCACGTGGCGCACGCCACTGCAGGCATTATCGTGACCAAGTGCGAAGGGGACATTGTGCCGGACGCGGTGATGGAGTTTATCGCCAAGTACAATGGTCGCCAGTTGGCTGTCTACCCGACAATCGAGCCGAGAGTGCCAGAGGCCTTGTTGACAGCTGCGCTGCAGGAGCGAGTGGTGCATGGTCATCAGTATGATCACGACCATCACCACCATCATCATGATCACGGTCACCATCACCATCACCACGATGAACCTGACGGTATGGTGCATGGCTTCCAGACCGTTCCGGTAACCTTACGTGATGGGGTGACGCTTGCTGATCTGCAAGAAGTACTGCAGGCAGCTGTGGCGCGTAGTGATGTTCGGGTCAAAGGTGGGGTTGAAGACGTCTCCTTCAATGCTACTTTCGGCGATCAGGAGTGGCGTACTGAAAAGGTGGCTGGTGCAGGACAGTTCCTGATCTGTTATCTGCGGCCCGGTTTCTCGATCGCTAACTTGCCAAGGTTGTTGGCTCTGGTTCAGGAGGTCCTGCCGGCTACCGACTTCAGCCACGCGCTTCTGCGGGAGCATGTGGATTCAGAGCGGGAGCGAGAGATGATCTGGGAAGGGATCGAGCAGATTTCCCAACAAGCACCGGTCGTCAACGAGAGGCGACTGGTCACTCACCCAGAAGAGTTGCAGATCATCAAGGAGATGGCGCGTCGGCCTGATCACAAGGCCGAGCTGTTTCCCCAAGTGATGCAGGCATGTGTGGAGTACTGGGTGCGTTGCGCTCAGTGGCTGTATGTTCACCACGATAAGGTGGAACCGGTAGCGCGAGCAACGCATGAGCGCGAGCTTGGTGTGTCGCTGGCTTGGTGGACCAATGAGTTCGGTGAGCAGTTTCCGGTTAATCTCGTAGAAGCTGTCCAACGGGTTCGACCGGCGCTTCTGGTGGAACAGGGTATTCGAGAATTGTCCGGGTTGCGCGAGAACGACTTCTGGCGCTATTGGCAAGGCATCGAATTCCTGCGCGCACTGAACTATGATCTGTTTCGACATTCTCCCACGGAGAGATCAATGCTCGAGCAGGCCGTCTGTAATGTGCTCGGATGGGCGCGTAATGAAAAAGAACAACAGGCATTTCATGATGAATGTCGTCATGGGGTACTTATGAGCCAGATGTAAACTGGCGACCTCCCATTTTTTTGACGCGGTCCCCCAGACCGCGTCTTTTTTATCCACGTTCAGGCGTCAGTACTAAAATTGAATTGATAACAGGTGCAGCTGGCCGTACCTCTTTTTGGATACAGAATCCTGAAATAGATCCAGTGTCTAGCGGTTGGTATAAAAGAGCGCGTGCGCCCCAGCTTGATCGAGTCAGTATGTGAGTGTCTGGTGAGGTTTGCTGTTGGATGGTGGTAAAGATTTGTTGTCTTGTGCTGGCATCAGTTCCGGCTAGGGCGGCGATATAGATCGTGTTGTATTCTCTATAGTTTGAATAGTCTTGAGCAGCACAGTGTCGTACTTGGATCAGATCTTGTAATCCAAGAGAAGATACTAGTGAATGAGCTTGATCAACAGCTTCTTTATCTACATCTAAGATGGTGATCGGTACGGCAAACCACTGAGCCATAAGTATAGCCGTCAAGGGAAGTGGGCCACCACCACAAAAAACCACAGTGTGCTGGGCGTGTTGATGACAACTTTGTAGCACGTTCCACTCCTGCTTTGTTAATGCAACATAGTTATCATAGTAAGGAAATTGCTGCAAAGTTTGGTGGGGATTTTGACTAGACGATATCTCTTTACTCCAGTATGACTCCAAGGCAAATTCACCCAAACCACACATTTGTTGCAGATGGACTATCTGATCTTGATTGAGCCATTCGCTAGCTGGCTTTTTTGGTTCACGTAAGACCGTATCGACAAGGTCTGAAAAAAGTCGAGATGTAAGATCCGTAGGCTGAAAGCTGGTACAAGTTTGAAGTTTTCCGTAGATTTCGGCAATTGATAGTTTAGTAGACATATGTTGAGTCATGACTATACTATTTCAGCTTGATAATGCAAGTCACTTGCAAAAAGCTGGTGTGGTGGTGAGAGTGTGCTAGTATGCGCGCAATGAGACAGTTTAAAAAAGCGGCGCCACGTAAACGTACAAAAGAGGTGACAATGATCTTCGGCAAGCATCCGGTTGATTTGGCCTTAGAAACTGTACCTAAAGCCATTAAGTCAGTCTATCTGGCACCAAATTTCAGCGAGGCGAGGGTCGTGGCTAAGATCAAACGGTTAGGATGTCCGGTCCGACCGCTGGAGCCCGGTCGCTGGCCGCATGATCTGCCGCAGACAGCTAATCATCAGGGTATCGCAGCATCATTTGATACCTCGTCGCTATTGCGACCTTTGACTGACTTTTTAGGTGATGAGATTGTCGCAGACCCCAGCACGTTACTACTGGTATTGGCTGAAATCCAAGACCCACAGAATGTCGGCGCGATGATCAGAAGTGCCGCGGCGTTTGGCGTGACGGCTGTACTCCTGCCACAACAGCAACAAGCACCCATCACCGGGACGGTGGTCAAGGTCTCGGCTGGTATGACCTTTCGTGTGCCGCTGGTATCAATCAAGAATGTTAATCAAGCTATCGAGCAACTCCGAGAACGGGATGTGGAGGTGCTTGGCTTAAGCGGTGGCGGAGCAAAATCATTATTTGAACATACCTTTACCAAAGCGACCGCTTTGGTAGTGGGGAATGAAGGAACAGGCCTACGGTCCAAGACAGCTTCGCTATGCGATGCTTTAGTAAAGATCCCGCTGCACCCTCGCTGTGAGTCGCTTAACGCAGCGGCGGCCGTTACCACCAGCTTGGCGGTCTGGCAAAAAGATCGTTCGTAAAGGTTAGAATGGCACTTTTCAGTGGGTTTTGGAAAAGTGGTTTGTGATATTACCAGACAGTGTGGTACCCTAAAGGGCACGAACGAGGTAATCGTCATTTGTTCGGTATATTTGCAGAAACTTAACTAAATCAACCAAAGTACGTTATGGATGAGAATAAAAACAAGCAAGTTCCAAGCACTGAGCCACAACCAGACAATGCGTCAGTGACTGCCGCTGAGCCACAGGCACAGGCCGTACCAGAAGCTACCACTGACCCAGTCGCTCCTGAGACCGCTACGCAGCCAGACGTTGCTCCGACGGCACCCCAACCAGAGCCAGAGGCTGATAATCAGACAGAAGCTCCTGTCAATGAACCAGTTACTCCTGCCAACCCTGAATCAACTAGTACTGAGCCAGCAGCACCAGAGAGTAGCAGTAATATGACTGCCTTTATCGTTGGCGCGATCATTCTAGCGCTTGGTATGATCGCTGTGGCGTGGTTTTTTATCAACGCTGACGCTAACCAAGTGCCGACCGGTGCCGATACTGAGATGCCAGGTTTTGAAGAAGACGGAGATCCTGACGATCCGGTGGTCATAATTAATGATACTACATTGACACGAGCTGAATTCAACCGAATTCGACAACAGACTGTCCAACAAGCCCAAACGATGGGAATGGATATGAATGATCCACAAACCCGCGAGCAGATCAACGAGCAGGCAATGGATACTTTGATCAATACCGAACTCATTCGTCAGGCAGCCGCCGGAGCTGGGGTAACTGCCGATAGTGCTGCTATTGATATGCGTTTTGCTGAGATTGTCGATATGGTCGGCGGGCCTGAGGCTTTACAGGCCAGCCTGGAACAACTCGGGTTGACTGAGGCGTCACTGCGTGAAGATGTCGAGCAAGAACTAGTGGTTCAAGAGTATCTTGGTACCTTGGCTGGACCTGGAGACCTGACAGCAACAGAAGCCGAGGTCCAAGACCTCTATGACGCTTTTGGTGGCGAGGAAGCTGGTCTACCACCACTGGCCGAAGTTCGCGGAGAAGTGGAAGAGCAAGTTATTGCCAATAAAGAGCAGGAACTGATCACCGGCCTACTTGAGGATTTGCGAGTAGACGCTGAAATTGAGATCTTGCTTTAGTCAGCCACCAGAGCAACAGCAGACAAAACCGCCGGGGACACGGCGGTTTTGTCTGCTGTTCTGGTGCTATACTGCACGTAATGAGTTTTATCCCGTTCTTTCTTTTGATGTTAGCGGCAGTAGTTTTTTCTAGTGTCTTTACCCGTTTCCAGTTGCCGTGGGTGCTGGCTCTGATCGTGGCGGGAGTCGTGGTTGGTCCGTACGGTTTTGATATAGTCGAACAGACGCAGACGCTCGATTTTTTTGCTGAAATGGGCCTGATCTTCTTGATGTTCCTAGCAGGTTTACAAACCAATCTCAATACTTTCAAGCAATTTGAGCGTGATGCAGCTATCGTGACCGTTTTTAATGGAATCATCCCGTTTTTGGTAGGAGTCGGTATTGGCTTGGTATTCAACTTTACGCTTTTGGCGTCTGTATTGCTCGGTGTAATTTTTATGTCCTCATCGATTGCGGTCGTTATCCCCTCACTAGAGCGCTTCGGCCTGATGGACCGCAAGATAGGTCGGACGATCATTAGTTCGACTATGATCAATGACGTTGCTAGTTTACTGATTCTTTCCGCACTCTTGCAAGTCTTGTATCCGGTTTCAAATCTCCCACTCTGGTCTTTCTATATCTTGTTGGTCACCTTGTTGGTGGGTTTGCGCTACGCACTACCACGTATTCGAGCTTTGGTGCCACGCTTTCGAGACGAACGTGACCTTTTTGAGTCGGAGGTACGACTGATCTTTGCAATGTTGTTTGGCACAGTAGTCCTGTTCGCAGCCTTGGGCCTGCATCCGATCATTGCCGGCTTCTTCTCCGGACTCGTCCTATCCGATTCGCTGACCAGTGACATCTTGCGACAGAAGATACATACGATTGGTTACGGTGTTTTCATTCCTATCTTTTTCATCACCATTGGTATTACGACTGATTTTGAGGCGGTCTTGGCGAGTACCGAGACGGTCTGGCTGGTGATTATTATCACTATCGGTTCGTTGTTGGCCAAGTGGGGAAGTGGCTATCTTGGAGCTACGTTGGCCGGCTTTTCTCGCATTGACGCCCATTTTATTGGGTTTGCGACCGTGCCACAACTCTCGACGACGTTGGCAGTGGTGGTGACTGCCACTGCTCTGGAGTTGGTACCAGTTGCCTTACTCTCCGCCATGGTGGTACTAAGCATGGTCTCAACAGTTATCGCTCCGTTTGCGATGCGCTGGTTGGCTGGACTACGAGGTATGATATAGTTATCCGGTATGGATTTTGGTCAGTTTATAATCTTGTATCTTCTGAGCGCACCAATCTTTTTTGCTATTGATATGGTGTGGTTGGGGGTGGTGGCGAGAAATTTTTATCAGCGTCACCTCGGGTATTTACTTGGTCCAGTCAACTGGCCAGCCGCGATTGGTTTTTATTTAATATATTTGGTCGGAGTCACCCTCTTTGCCAGTTACCCGGGAGCGATGGCCGAAAGTGCTATGCTTGCGCTTGGGCTCGGAGCAGCTTTTGGTTTTTTTACCTACGCTACGTACGATATGACCAACTGGGCTACTGTACGCGATTGGCCAGCCAAGGTTGTAGTGGTTGATATTCTCTGGGGGACAGTTTTGGGAGCTAGTGTGGCGGGAGCCACTACGTATCTGTATTTGTTGTGGTTGGTATAGCGTATGTCGACCAAACTTCTCTTCTTATTACTCTTACCGATGGTTGGTACTTGGTGGTTATTGCAAGATACGACAGTCCCACCTCTGCCATCATTATCATCTGGCGATGAAACAGAGGTGGAAGTATCTCGCAATACCGATCAAGCTGCTCGTGCAGGTAATGCGACGGCGGATTCAGAAGCTGAAGTGATTGCTCAATACTACGCTCCGTTATACCCAATGCAGATCGGTTCGGTTCCGGTTCAGGCCTCGCTAGCACGCACTGCAGCTGAGATTCAACAAGGACTCTCAGGCACACCATTTTTGCCAGAATCGGTAGTCAAAGTCTTTGTATTCAATCGTGATGAACGCTGGAGTTTTTGGATGAAAGACATGAATTACGCTATTGATATGATCTGGCTCGACGTGACTGGTCGCATCGTCCACATCGAATCATCGGTCTCACCTGCTACATATCCAGAGACGTTCTTGCCGCCGGTGCCAGCTCGATACGTGGTCGAGACGGTGGCTGGTTTTTCAGCGCAGCACAATATAACGGTTGGCACCCAAGTTACCTTGCCAGCCCAAATTTGATTGTGTACCATGGCGACACTATGGCAGTAACGCAGCAAGGTAAGATCAGTCGGCATGAACAAAAAGCTCGGGCCGAGGCAGATACTCGTCCCCGACGTACCATTTCGTTTTATCGCTACGTGCAGATCGCTGATCCAAAGCTATTTCGTGACCGCCTACTGACCGTCTGGTCATCACTTGATTGTTTTGGTCGTATCTACGTAGCTCACGAAGGCATCAACGCCCAGATGAATGTCCCTCTGATGTATTGGGATCAATTTGACGCATGGATACAATCGCAACCAGAGTTACGAGGGGTGCCGTATAAGGTGGCGGTAGAGGAGCACGAGAAACCTTCGTTTTACAAACTTACCATCAAAGTCCGTTCTAAGATCGTAGCCGACGGTCTGGACGATAGTACATTTGATGTAACGGATACTGGCACCTACCTGACGCCCGAGGAGATGAATCAGTATATTGATGATCCAGACGCGATCGTGGTCGATATGCGTAACAACTACGAGAGCGAAGTTGGTCACTTTACTGGTGCCATCACTCCGGACGTTGACACGTTTCGCGAAGAATTGCAGGTAGTGCCCGAACAGCTCCGCGTACATAAGAACCAGAAGATTGCCCTCTACTGCACCGGCGGTATTCGTTGCGAGAAGGCGAGTGCCTGGCTTAAGCATAATGGCTTTACCAATGTGCGACACCTCAAGGGTGGTATCATCGAGTACGCGCACCAGGTCAAACAGCAGGGTTTGGTAAATAAGTTTCGTGGCAAGAACTTTGTCTTTGACGAGCGACTGGGAGAACGTATCAGTGATGAGGTGATTGCAACCTGCCATCTCTGTCGCAAAGCTAAAGCGGACACGCATTACCACTGCAAGAATCAGATCTGTCACGCATTATTCATTGGATGTGATGCGTGTGTTAAAAAACAGGGCGGGTACTGTTCGCGTTGGTGTGCGTTGACCGACAAAGCACCCGCCCCACTAAAGAAATGGTTTGCGCGTTATTACAACGCCTGGTTGCGGCAGCGACCGTTTAAGAAGACACGCCTGAAAGCATCTTAACTTGCAGACAGTAACCGAAGTCTGTGCTAGACTAGGACTCGCTGCCAAAGATGATAGTTGCGTGAGTGGCGGAAGCAGGTAGACAAGCTTGGCGAGTGAATGTAACATCTACTTCTAGCTGTTTTATCCGCTTGCGACGGTTAGGAGCAACAGTTCGTTAAAATTTTTGTAAAGTGCGTGAGTGGCGGAATTGGTAGACGCGCTTGGCTTAGGACCAAGTGAGGTTACACTCGTGGAGGTTCGAGTCCTCTCTCACGCACTTT
>SKHJ01000050.1 GCA_007116965.1 Candidatus Kaiserbacteria bacterium | reverse complement strand
GAGATCCGATAGCGCTGCAAACTATTACGGATTTCATGAATGAACACAACGCACCACTGACCTGCACCAGCGCTAACCTCAGCGGTCTACCACCCCAAACAACCGTACCAGAGATACTTGAACAGTTTGGTGAACGAGCGAGCGAGATTAGGACCATTATCGATGACGGACCGCGGAGCGGTATGCCGTCGACCGTAGTGCGAGTAGTAGGGGAGGAGATAACCATTCATCGTGAAGGTGCGATCAGTGAAGCAGCTATCCTGGCCGCGGTAAACTAACCCGATGCAGGACATAAGGGTATTGGTCATACGTAAAGAAGTTGCAACTGCATCGGGACCAGGGTAGTTTGCTAGTAGCGGATGCGGCCACCGCCGCAACATTTATGATGTCCATTCATTCCTGATGCAGAGCATCGGGAATGAATGGACGAGACTAGTAAGATAACCCCACTTTGTCCGTCTACACCAGTATCATCAGCCGCTAATGCGGTATTATTAGTTGTAAGCACCTCATGCCCGAGCAAAAAAAACACCACCACACCATCAAGAGCAATCCCACAGATCCCCAAGACCCCATTTCGCTATATTTGGTATGTCACCAAGCCCTATAAATGGTAGGCGCTGGGAGCGGTGCTAATCGTCATTGTTGCCTCGGCTGCGGGTCAGGGTACCAACTATTTTCTCAAGATAATTGTCGACGCTGTCGAGGCCGGCAACACCCAAACAGTCATCTACGCTGCTATTGCCTATCCGATTGCGGTTTTCTTAGTGCAAATTTTGTATCGCTTTAGTGGCTATGTCACACGTCAGTGGGTGATTGGTGCGCGCAAAATCGGGTATGATCAACTGACTGCGTACGTCATGCGTCACAGCGACCGCTACTTCTCAAACCGCTTCGCCGGCTCACTGATGAGCAAAATTGGTAACGTGGTTGACGCGGCTGATGACGTGTCCGTGACTACTATCTGGACTCACCTCAATGCTTTTGTCGCTTTTATTGTCACCTTTGTCTTTATTGTTCTGGTTGATGTCTGGGCCGGATTGGTTTTTGTGCTACTGATTATCTTTCTCTTGCTGATGAATCATTTTTTTGCTCCTACCAAAGCTCGTCTGGCCAAAGAGAACTCCGAGGCCAAAAGCAAGGTTCGTGGCCAGATTGTAGATACTATTACCAATATGCCCGCCGTCCGACAGTACGCCCGCTACGTGTTAGAACGTGAACGTGTAGACGCAGCAACCACTGTTATGACCAAAGCTAATCATTGCAATTGGGGCTATACCGAGTACATGCTCTTTTGGAATACTTTTGTTCTGTTTGTCTTCAGCTTAATACTTTTCTTACTCCTGGTCCGTACTTGGCAAGCGGGCGGGATGGGGACTGGTGACTTCATTCTCATCATCTCTCTGTACGCCCAGATCACCGGCACGCTCGTCTTTATCGGTCGAGCATTTGAAAGTACTGCTCGCTCAATCGGGGAGATTCAAGAAGGACTCGAGGATATTATGCTACCACACGACATCACGGACGCCCCAAACGCGCAGTCGTTACGAGTCCGTGGTGGTGTCGTTGAATGGAATGACGTCTCCTTTACCTACGAGAAAGAAACGGTTTTTGACAGTCTCTCGCTCCAAATACAGGGTGGACAGCGCGTCGGCTTGGTCGGGCCTTCGGGAGCAGGGAAGAGTACCTTCGTTTCGCTCCTCTTGCGCCAACACGATCTCAGTGACGGCAGCATCAGTATCGACGGACAGGATATCGCGTATGTCACCCAGGATTCCTTACGAGAGCAAGTAGCGATCGTACCGCAAGAACCAGCGCTCTTCCACCGCACTATTAAAGAGAACATCGCCTACGGTAACCCTGAAGCAAATGACGAAATGATCGAGCAAGCCGCCCGGGCTGCCTACGCCCATGACTTTATCAAAGATCTGCCCCAGGGTTATGACACCTTGGTGGGGGAGCGGGGCGTCAAACTTTCTGGTGGCCAGCGGCAACGAATCGCTATCGCTCGCGCTATGCTCAAAAATGCACCTATCCTCATTCTTGATGAAGCCACCTCAGCCCTCGATAGTGAAAGTGAGGTCGCCATCCAAAAAGCGCTGCATACCTTGATGGAAGACAAGACGGTAATAGCGATTGCGCATCGCCTGTCTACCTTGCGTGAGATGGACAGGATTATTGTCCTGGAAGCAGGCCTGATTGTCGAGGACGGCTCGCACGAGCAACTGAAAACGGCCGGTGGCTTGTACCAGCGCTTGTGGGAACATCAGTCTGACGGCTTCTTGCAGGAGTGATTGTATGTGGATATAGCGTATCTGCTATACTGACTTGTGCTATAGTGTTGGTATGTGTGGCATCATTGGTTACGTAGGCAGTCGCAGTGCACAGCCGATACTACTCGATGGGCTACGGATACTAGAGTATCGTGGGTATGATTCAGCTGGTATTTTTATTCCTGGCAGTGGGGTATGTAAGGCGGTTGGGCCAATAGACGAGCTGGTTAAAGTTTGTACTGATACCAGTACCGGCACCAGTGGCATTGCGCACACCCGCTGGGCCACCCATGGTCAGCCAACTGAAGCCAACGCTCACCCACACCATGATATGAGCGAGACACTGTGGCTTGTGCATAACGGTATCATCGAGAATCACCAGGAGATCAAAGAGGGTCTTCGCGCACGCGGCGTAACTTTCTACTCTGACACTGACACCGAAGTCTTGGTCAAGTTGATCGGCACCTTCCACCAGGGAAATCTGCGGCAAGCGGTACAAGCGGCGCTCCAAGTTGTGCGCGGTGCATATGGTCTCGCAGTTATGTATGAGCGAGACCCTAACACCATCGTGGCCGCTCGTTTGGGTAGCCCGTTGGTACTTGGTCTTGGCAATGACGGTAATTTTGTCTCGTCTGACCCATCAGCTCTATTGGCTCACACGAAGGACGTCATTTATCTCGAAGACGGTGATATTGCCGTACTCACCAATGATAGCTATGAGATTATCAGCCAACGTGGCGCCCCCGCCAAGCGCGTCAGCACCACTGTCGATTGGTCTGTTGAGCAAGTACAAAAGGATGGATATCCACACTTTATGCTTAAGGAGACGCACGAAGCTCCTGAAGTCATTACCAACACTGCTCGTGGCCGACTGTTACCCGAGGCTGGTAATGTCAAACTTGGTGGACTCGAACCTATCCTTGATCGACTAAGTAACCTGCGACGACTGCACGTTATCGGCTGTGGCTCAGCCTACTACGCTGGACTAGTGGGTAAGTATATATTGGAAGAATATGCCGATCTGCCAGTGGAAATAGATCTGGCCAGCGAGTACCGCTACAAACGTACCTACCCGGAAAAACACTCGGCTATCTTAGCCATCAGCCAATCAGGTGAAACCGCTGACACGCTCGCCTCACTGCAAAAAGCCAAACAACAAAACCTGTTAACGCTTGGTGTGGTAAACGTGGTCGGTTCGGCTATTGCTCGCGAAACCCACGCTGGTGTCTACAATCACGCTGGCCCTGAGATAGCTGTCGCTTCGACCAAGGCCTTTCTCTCACAACTAACGGTACTAGCCCTGATTGCCGTACTGATCGGACGTCAGCGTGGATTGTCACGGACAGATGGACAAGACATTATCAGAGCGATTGGTGATTTGCCAAACCTTTTACGCACAACCTTAGGGTTAGAAGACCAAATTAAAGAAATAGCTACTCGCTATCATACATACGAACACATGATGTTCATTGGTCGTAAATTTCACACCCCGATCGCATACGAAGGTGCGTTAAAAGTCAAAGAAGTGTCGTATATCCACGCCGAAGGCTACGCTGGCGGAGAGCTCAAGCATGGTCCAATTGCCTTACTAGACGCCGACTTCCCGGTAGTAGCATTAGCTCCGTACGACGATGTTTTCCCCAAGATGCTGGCTAATATTGAAGAAGTACGAGCGCGCCAAGCTCCAACAATTGTCATTACCACCGCCGACGCACCAGAGATGGGTACCCTCACCTCTGACACCCTGGTTATGCCCCAGACGCATCCAATCGTGCAGCCCATCGTTACCACGCTGGTCCTGCAACTTTTGGCCTATCACATCGGCGTAGCGCGAGGTCATAACGTCGACCGGCCGCGCAATTTAGCGAAGAGTGTGACGGTGGAATGACGCTCTTTTATCTCAGATTAATGCTTTAACAAGTATTATTTGTTACACTAGCAACAGAAAGGAGATGGGTGATGTATGAGATAGAGCCCGAAGTGGCCGCATCAGTCCATGATTCGGTAGCACACACTCCGGCTGAATTGTTGCCGTTACTCTATCGTGTTGCCTGGCAGTGGTGTAATGGTACACGCGGCAGAGTACATGACGTACTGTCGGAGATAGTGATACGGTGTGAGGACCGTCTGAAATTGTCTGATGCGGAACTTGTCAGGTTACGCAAGGTAACTGACAATAGTGAACGCTAAACGGCGCCCTGAGGGCGCCGTTTGAACTGAACAGTGCGTCATAACTTATCTCGGTACTCGAACCAAGATATCCATCGTATCTAAGAGAAGGGAAGAGATACTGACCTGACTAGGCTTCGTTGCTAAGAAGCTATACCACGGGTAGTTGACCTTCACCTCACGCGTACTATCAGCCGAGGCACTAACCTCACGCTCTAAAGGAATGAGGCCAAATAGTCGTAACTGGGCGCGATACTGGGTACGCACCGTCAGTTCATCTACTTGCAAGTCTATAACCCGCTCATCTGCCAACACCTCATTAGTGATATAAGCCATAGCCGCTTCCGGAGTAGTTCGATTACGGACTAATTCACGGTACTGTGCAAATTCTGCTCGTTCTTGTTCACTCCAATCGCGTACCTCATTGCCACTAACAGACAGGTAGCGCAATGCACGAGAGCTAGTCGCTAGGGAGCCATCTTCATCTTCTTCACCAATCGCAGCTGCGCGTACACCGCTACCCCAGCACCATAAAGTTCCGCTATCATCTCCTCGCGCAGCCACACTCCCGCAACGCACCGTCGGCGGATCGTTCACGATCGATACCAAACGCTCGGTCGGGACGGTTGCCACATTAGCTTCGTCGTCTTCGTCCTCTGTTTCATCGCCGACAGGATCAAAGAAGGAGTTCTTGCGGCGATTACTACGTGTTGAGTTGTAGTTTTTAGCTGGGCGAATCACGTCAGACTCATCAGCCTCATCGATTTCTATATCATCTCCAACCTCACCACCACGCTGGTTACTACGAGAAGAGTTATAATCCTGCGCAGGTGCAATATCTTCGATATCTACATCAAGTATGGCCTCGTCTCTTGCTCCAGGCTGCACTCGCCATTCCATTTGCGACTCATCCGGGTCTGCTTCGGGATCAACTCCCCGTCCTTCGGTCTCATTTGAGCGAGAGGAATTATGAGAACCTGCTCTCGTTAGTACCCCATCACCATCATCATCAGGATCAAGGTAATCTGGCTCTGAACCAGCCCGCATATCGGGAGCTACTATCATGTCCGGAGCTACTATTCCTTCATCCTCGACACGCATATCGGGAGCTACTATTTGGGGAGTTGGGTCTGTACTGCGAGCAGGGGCAACTACAGCTGCACATTCCTCTAGGGTGGCAGCGCAACTGCCGTCAGGACAGGTGACACCGTCACAAATATTAGTATCACTTACCGCTTGTACTGCAACTACGTCTTGGGCTGAGCTCTGATCAACTCCACGCGCCTCACCGAGTACCACAAAGGGCAACATCAATAGAACCAGCAGTGCACCGAATCCTACCACAGACAAAAGGCTAATCTTTTGTGTATTCATACCGTAATAAATTTACTTTTTTACTCAATAAATATAGGTTTATAGTAGCATACTTTCAAACAATTTGATGGTTGCAAATTCTTGCAAGCAGTGTATGTGGACTTCCCAGTGCCAAGAGCACAGGGTGTTAGAAATAATGTGTCTTGGCACAGGACCAGGGAATTTTGCTAGTTATGCTGCCGACCACCGCCGGCAGATATTGTATGAGCCTCATTTATCCCAGCCCCTCTTTTCCTCTGTCCAAAAATATTTTTTGTTGTGGTGCGTACTACGCTAAGCAGCTGCCTGCTATAGGTGCGGCTGCGATCTAGCATCATTATTTAACTTGATTCAAACACACGTATGTTACCAGCAGGTCGTAAAGCACCAAGTTTTTCACTACTCGATCAGAACGAAGAAAAGCACACCCTCAAGCAATACCTGGGGCAGTGGGTACTGATCTATTTTTATCCTAAGGACAGTACGCCCGGCTGCACTAAAGAGGCATGCTCTATCGCTGAAGTCTATACTGATTTTGAACGCTTAGGAGTAAAAGTGCTCGGCGTCAGTAAAGACACACCTCGCTCGCACCAGAAATTTGCCGAGAAATACCATCTACCCTTCACTTTACTCTCAGACCCCGAAATGCAGATGATCGAAAAGTACGGCGCTCTAAAAGAGAAGAAGATGTTCGGTCGAGCCGTGCGTGGGACACATCGGATTTCATACTTGATCGATCCCGCAGGGAAGATAGCCAAGGTCTACCCATCTGTTGACCCAGCCAATCACGCCCTGGAACTCTTGGCCGATATCAAACATTTACAAGCGACCTCCTAACACAAAAAACCGGGCGTAACCGGTCTTTTGTGTGTGTCTCTTATTACGTGCCAATCGAAAGAATGCGACGCTTCTCTTCTGCATCAGGGCCATCAGCGACCGAGGTTGGGTCCCTAGGGTCAGTAGTATCATCGTGATACTGTCTGATAAATTCTATTAATTCGAGCGGGCTGGCGTGCAAGAAATTGCCTAGTTTTACCAAGTGTGTCTCGGTATTGTTTGTGTTTTTGATACCTGACTCGAGATACCCTTTGAGATACTCTGGCTGAAAGAAGTAGATGATGTTTGGTTTTTCTGTGGCGATCGCTTCGTTTAACTCATCTGCTACGGCTTTGACAAAGGCACGCAACTGCTCATCCTTACTCCCAGCGTCGGGACCACCAGAACCGTAGTTACGCCCGTACCCTGAACGAAAGAAGAATCCCTCGCGGTCACTCGGCGCTTCTGGATGTTCTTCCACCTTTACCACTTGCTCAACCTTGCCGTCACTCGCCCGGTATAAGACACCTTCTTCTTTAGCGGTCACTACGAGCAGGACTTTATGGCCGGCAAACTGTGGCAATGTATTAGGTATTTGCATAGCGTTTCAATGTGATGTTATCAGTTTTAACAATAATCTCTATTGTATACTACGCACTACGGTCGACCAACTTTCTCATTTGTTCCCATCGGTGCGCTATACTAGGTGGTGATGGTGATCACCTGGCGTAGATTATTGATGGGTACACTCTTGCTCTATGTTATAGTGTGGGGGTTATGGGGTGTTTGGCAACCCTTGCCAGAGGGACTATCGTACGCCAGCGATATCTACCCAATAGCTGACGAACAGCTTATATTCTTGGCGGACCATACCTTTATCGACGAGACTGGTACTCAGCAATTTGAACACACAATATTTGCTACGCTTCTCCAAGAAATTACCCAGGCTGAGGACTATCTACTGATTGATATGTTCCTCTTTAATGACCAACTCGGTATGGCCACGAGTGCCCATCAAGCTCTCGCACATGAATTAAGTGACGCTCTGGTCAGGCATATGAGTGATTATCCAGAGGCTCAACGTACCTTGATCACCGACCCGATCAACACTGCCTACGGTAGTTACTGGCCCGAACCTTTACAGCGTTTACGCGAAGCAGGGATCGAACCATTACTGACTGATCTAACCGCCCTGCGAGATAGCAATCCACTGTACAGTAGTTGGTATCGAGCTGGTCTACGGTTTATACCCGATATTGGTGGCAATTTTATACCCAATCCATTTGACCCCGAGCACGAACGTGTCACGCTATCTGCGGTAGCACGCGGGCTCAATTTTAAAGCTAATCACCGTAAAGTATTTGTGGGTGGTAGCCAAACTGAGACTAGTACACGCTGGCGAGCTTTAGTCACTTCACTGAATCCTCACGATGGTTCTAGTCGCCACAACAACGTAGCCTTAATGGTAAAGGGTCATCCGATTATCAAAAACATCATCCAGACAGAACAAGCCGTGGCAAATTTCAGCGGCAACGAAGATATCACTCCAACACTACCAACCCCCGTAAATGCCACCAGTACAGAGATGACTGCAACCATTCGGCTATTAACCGAGCAAGCTATCAAAACCTCTGTCCTTAAACGTATCGACGATCTGCAAGCAGGAGACCAGCTCGACCTCTTTATGTTCTACTTCTCAGACCGCGATATCGTGCGTGCTATTAAGGAAGCAGATGCACGAGGGGTAAACGTTCGCATTATTCTCGACCCTAATAAGGACGCCTTTGGACGCGAAAAGAACGGCATCCCCAACCGACAAGTGGCTTATGAACTACATCGAGCTAGTGTCGGTAATACGGAAATTCGCTGGTGTGCCACTCACGGAGAACAGTGTCACAGCAAACTGCTCCTAACAAGTCGAGGAGATGATGATATTGCTTTGTCGATAGGCTCAACAAACTTTACCCGCCGTAATCTGAACAACCTTAATCTTGAGACCAATCTTGAAGTACGAGGCACAAGTCAAACAACGGCATTGCGCGACGCGCAGCAATTTTTTACCCAACATTGGGATAATCAAGATGGTAGACTATATACTGTACCGTACGAAACCTACGAGGACTCTAATCGTTGGCGTGTAATCTGGTATCGCATCGGTGAGTTTACGGGAATGAGTCTGTTTTAGGTACGCACATATGGCGGTTAAGAATAGAGTACCTCATTAGGAGTCTTGCCGTCTAGCGAGCAGTGTTCTAGGTCATTATAATATTCATTCCATAGACGGATTTTCTGTTTCAATCGCTTGACTGAGGTGAAGGTGTTTCTTTGATAAAACTTCTCTTCATCCTCACGATGAGAGCGTTCAACCGTACCGTTTTGCGCTGACTTGCCTGGGTCTATTAGGTAATGAATGATGTGGTGTTTGGCACACCACTGATCGAGTGCATGTATCGTCTTAACTGTTAGGTCACTGCGGTGATTAGCTCCAAGGTAGTAGTTGGTGAAAGTGGAGTGATTGTCGGTCTTGATAGCCTTAATAGGGTGAGGAAACTTCTCTCGCACTATCTCCATCATTTTAATAGCATGGTGAGTACTCTGCTCATCAAACACTTCCAAATGACGCCACCGCGTAGCGGTGTCTATCACTGTGTATTGATAGTATTTGAGGCCTTTAATAGCCCCTGGAACGTATTTCACGTCCATCTCTAGGAGCTCACCGGGTTGTCGCTCTGCTCTTAGATACTTGTATTTCACCTTCTTCACCCGGTACCTCCGTACCAAACCCTCTTTCTTTAGTATCTTGCCAATGGTTCGAGGATGGAGATTAATACCTTGCTTTTTTAATCTCCAGTGCAACTTCAGAGCACAGAGTCCTGTTTCTTTCCGCAGAGCAATAACCTGCTCTTTAATATCAATGCTGGTCTCTTTCTTTTGTGACTTAGGTTCGGTCGAGTGTGGTTTAAGAGCCTCTATACCACCTTGCTTGTATAGAGCCATCCAACGTTCCAAACTTCGTTTGCTGTGTGGACAGGTCTTCAATACTTCATCATACGTGAGCCTCTTGTTGTTGAGTGGTTTGATCCAGAGATAGCGTTCTTGTTGAATAGTTTGAGTCATTTTGACGGTCATTTAGTTAGGTTACTAAATCCGCCATATGTGTGTACACATTACCAGTCACTATTGACTTTACTAATAGAGTATGATATAGTAAAAACGTAACTACTTTTAATATGACATATCTCAAGCACACAATCGTCACCTTATCTCTTGTGGCTTTGGTTGGTGTCTCATTTCTACCCCAACCTGCCGCTGCCCAAACTGCCACGTTGGCACAACAGCAACAACTTCTAGCTCTGTACCAGCAACTCTTTCAATTACAGCTACAGCTCAATGCGCTCCTGCAACAACAAGCGGCGCAGCAAGGGCAAACGACCACGACTATGCGAACAGGACCAAACCCCTACTTTGTCAATGCTATCACTGGCCCAGCCACCCGCGTTGGTCGAAATTCTATTACCGTTCAAGCACAAGTAGATAAAGGTGGGTCTGAAGACCTTGCCGTCTGGATACAGTACGGCAGTGGTAATACGCTCAATCGTCGTACTGATGTAGAGACGGTTACTCGCACTGGCCTACGTTCGCTTACTTTTGATTTGACTAACCTGCAGAGCAACACGACGTACGTCTACCGAGTGGTGGTAGAGGATGAAGATGGCAACCGAATTAATGGGGAGACACGTCGGGCAACTACTGTACGCACTACCACGACCATCACTTTTGCTGGCCAGCCAGTCACGGAAACTGAGGGTGTCACCAACGTGCGACCAACCTCTGCCACCCTCCAAGGATTTGTCAGTATGAATGATGTTCCGTCTGGCGCAGTCTTCTTCGTCATTGGTACTGACCGGCGCCAAGTCAACGACGCTGATCGGGCGCGAACATTCAATGACATTGCTACTGCCCGTGGTATCTTCAATAAGCGAATGGTTACCCGAAACTTTTCAGGCCGCAACACCATTACCAGCACAGCTAGCGGTCTCCAACGAGCCAGCACTTACTACTACCGCGTGTGCGTGGAATATGACAGTCGGGGCACAGTCATCCGTTGTGGCCAGACCGAGTCATTCACTACGCAGAACTAAGCGTTGCTCCCTAAAATCACGATCATGATAGTGATTTTAGTTGTGTGCGCTGTGTTTTAACCACAAACTCTCGCACCGTTAACAGTGCCGCCAGCACAAAGGCCCCGGCTATAATCTCTAGATTTTCTTCCACCAAACTATCCATCAAGAAAAAACCCACCTGATAAAGCCAATTACCGGCGTTCCAACGCTCCCATAAGGCTGGCAAGGCTTCATCACCCAATCTATAGCTTAGGCGTACGAGACCATCACCCATAATGGTATACAAGTCGCGCTCCAGTAGCATCTGAAAAGCTGTACCCATAAATGACAATCCCGCCGCGGCAGCATAGGCTATAAAGCCTACGATCATATACCGTAGCGACCTACCGCACTGTCTAAGCACACCACCGTACCGAATCAAAGCGTACAACGGTATACCACCAATTACAGTAAAATACGTTGCCTCAAATAACGTTCCTGCTATTCCTTGATCTGGCTCGCCAGCTGCCAACTGTACGTAACTCATTAACACGTGACGTACGTCACCTGCGTCCTCAAACAACATCAATACAAAACCAATCCCCAGAAGAGAACATAACTTTGATAAACGAGTATTATCGCGCTTTACCGTGCCGGCTAGATAAAATGCTAAAGCTATCGCTGAAGCCAGCAAACTCCATTGTGCCATCTCAGCAAAGCCTGAATTGCGACCATAATGCTGGAAGAAGAAGGGGGTATAGGTGAAATAGAAATACACTCTATCAACCGTAAATAACCAATCTCGAATACCAAGAAAATTACGTAAGTCAATCAGATAACTTGAATTCTAATCTGAAACGCAACACTTGAAACAAACATACTCGCCGGTACGCTAGTTGTGTTGGCAACTAATCAATACAAGCGAGTATGCACAAACATCTTAACCGCGTTGACCGCG
>SKHJ01000005.1 GCA_007116965.1 Candidatus Kaiserbacteria bacterium | reverse complement strand
GATTACGCGACGAACGTGGCGATGGTGGTGGCTAAACAGGCTGGCCAATCGCCACGAGCGCTGGCCGAGCAGTTGCGGGAGCAACTGCTCGGCCAGCTGGACGCGGTCGAGCGTATCGAAGTCGCTGGCCCGGGTTTTTTGAACTTCTATCTTCACCGAGACTTCTTCACAGAGCAGGTTGACGCAGTGCGCACGGCGGGTGAGCAGTGGGGGAGTAGTAAGCAGTGGGCAGGAAAGCGAGTGGTGGTTGAATATACAGACCCTAACCCGTTCAAAGAATTTCACGTCGGGCATATGTTTACTAATGCAGTAGGTGAATGTATCGCACGTTTATTTTTAATGAATGGGGCTGATACTAAGCGTGTAAATTACCAAGGTGATGTAGGTCTACATGTGGCGTGTGCAGTTTGGGGTATGCAAAAGAATGGCATAACAGCCGATACCAAAATAGATGCTAAAGACCTTGGCATGGCGTACAGTACAGGCGCTACATCCTATCGTGATGACGTGGTTGCGCAGACAGAAATACGAAAGATTAATAAGCTGATCTACGAACAAAGTGATGAAAAAATAAACGCGTTGTATCAACTAGGGAGAACTGTTTCCTTAGAGTATTTTGAGACTATCTATGCGGTACTCGGTACAGAGTTTGACGATTATTTTTTCGAGAGCGAAGCTGGTCCTCTGGGTAAGGAGTTGATCTTAGAGAACCCTCATATCTTTCCTGAGAGTGATGGTGCTCGGGTCTTTAAAGGTGAGGATTATGGTTTGCACACGAGAGTTTTTCTTAATAAAGAAGGATTACCAACCTATGAAGCGAAAGAGTTAGCCCTAGCTAAACTTAAGCACGATCGTTTGGATGGCTATGACCACTCTGTCATTTCGACTGCTAATGAGATCAATGAATATTTTAAAGTTTTACTGCAAGCAATGCGGCTAGTGTATCCCGAATTAGCCAGTAGAACAGAACATATTGGACACGGTATGGTTAGATTGTCTACTGGTAAGATGTCGTCCCGAACTGGTCAAGTTATTCCGGCTTGGGATTTTATTGAGGAGATAACCGAAGCTGCAAAGGAAAAAATTATAGAGAATCAGCCAGAAATACAAAACGATACAGATTCCCTACAAAGACGGGCTCAAGATATTGCTATTGCTGCCATTAAGTACTCAACGCTTCGCGGTAACATCAGTCAAGATTCTATCTTCGATAAGACCCAAGCCCTTTCTTTTGAGGGTGATTCTGGACCATACTTGCAATATACCTACGCACGCATCGGTTCGGTCTTAGAGAAGGCAGTGAGTGTTGGCGTAAATCCGAGCACCAAGAATCCACCAGTTGATCCATACGAGATTGAGCGGACCTTGTATCGTTTCCCTGAGGTGATCGAGGCGGCGCTCGCAGAGCGAGCGCCGCACCAGGTCGTAACGTACCTCACCCAACTGGCCGGCCAGTTCAATACCTTCTACGCGCAGGAGAAGATTGCTGACCCAAGTGACGAGTACGCGCCCCATAAGGCGGCAGTCGCCGACGCGGTACGTATTACCCTCAAGAACGGCCTGTGGGTCTTGGGTATCAAAGCCCCGGAGCGACTCTAACGGGCTACTGTCTCAGGTGAATCAAGTAGAGGTTGAACCTTCCACGGTCCGGTATCGTCTGGCGGATACGCGAGTAGCGGTATGACCGAAACGGTGTTCGGTAGCGCCGCTTGTAGTTTTTTTGTGGCGGTTAGAACATCAAGGCGGTGTTGCTCGTCAGAGACAGGATGACCGGCACAATCACAGTGACCAACCAAGGCAACCGTAGTGATATCTTTTGCTTCTAGCAAAAGGGTGAGGTCGCTGAGTAAAGATGTGAAGTGATAGTTCTGGGGATCGTCTTTACGTCCAAGGATACAACCTTCGGGACCAGGCATGGTTTCCAGGTAGATGGAATTAGAGTCAAGCAGAACCTCCAGTTGTGGTACGATCGAAGGCTGGTGCAGACGATTGTCAACACAGGCCACGGCGATAACAGGTGATTTCATTTTTTAATTATAGCACGAAACTAATGGCCATAATCGTATTATATGCTACGCTACTTTAGCAGCCTGATACGTTGCGGATTAGTATGTCTGATACACATAACCAACTATTTCTATGTCTAAAAAACACGGTCGGGAGCACGACTCGGTAAGTGTCGAAGCCCCCCAAGAGAAAAGTGAGGTAGCCCTGCGCGAAGAGCAGATTCAGCAGTTTTGGGTAGAGCAGGATATTTTTAATAAAAGTGTAGCCCGTCCAGGCGGTAGCGAACCAGTCGGTGACTACGTTTTCTACGACGGACCGCCGTTTGCCACTGGTCTGCCACATTATGGCCATCTACTGGCTGGGACTATCAAAGACGCCGTTCCGCGTTTCTGGACGATGCGTGGCTACCGGGTGCGCCGGAAGTGGGGTTGGGATTGTCATGGCTTACCACTAGAAAATCTGATCGAGAAAGAGCTCGGCCTCGCGACCAAGCGCGATATCGAAGCGTTTGGCATCAAAAACTTCAATGAGAAAGCGCGGGGAGCGGTCATGCGCTATGCTGATGAGTGGCGGCAGATCATTCCACGCTTTGGTCGTTTCGTCGATATGGACGATGACTACAAGACGATGGACAGTAGCTACACCGAGAGTGTGTGGTGGGTCTTTAAGACCTTGTACGAGAAGGGGTTGGTCTACGAAAGTTTTAAAGGGATGCATCTCTGTCCCCGCTGCGGCACCACTCTCAGTAACTTTGAGGTCAATCTCGGCTACAAGGATATCAAAGACATCGCCGTGACGGTCAAACTTCCACTCTTAGATGAGCAAGGCCAGGTCACCGATACGTCACTGCTGGTCTGGACGACCACCCCGTGGACGTTGCCGGGTAATCTAGCGGCGGCCGTGCACAAGGATTTCACCTACGTCAAAGTTTGTTTGACCGAAGTTGAAATAGAGGAATATGTCATCTTAGCCAAAGAACGCCTCGAGCAACTGGGAGATATTCCCCACGAAGTAGTATCGGAACTACCTGGGAGTGACTTGGTGGGGCAGAAATACGAACCACCATTCCCGTACCTACCCGCACAGGATTTGGCTGGCAAAGACAAAGCTTGGACCATCTACCACGCTGATTATGTCGAGCTCGGCGACCAGGGAACAGGAGCGGTGCATCTGGCACCGGCCTACGGCGAAGAGGATCTCGAACTCGCCAAAGTCCACGGCATACCGATTGTGCACCACGTGGACTACGAAGGACGGTTTATGGACTTTGTGACTGACTTTGCTGGCCAAAAAGTCAAACCTAAAGACGACGATACTGGCGTTTCGCACCTCGATGCTGATATCGAAATTGTCAAAGCTCTCAAGACGCGCAATCGTCTGCTGAAGAAAGAAAATATCACCCACAGCTACCCGCACTGCTGGCGGGACGATACACCGCTCTTAAACTATGCCACCACTTCGTGGTTTGTTGATGTGCCCAAGATACGGGAGGAGTTGGTGGCCGCCAATCAGCACGTGCATTGGGTGCCCGAGCATATTGGCAGTAATCGCTTCGGTAAGTGGCTCGAGGGAGCTCGCGAGTGGGCGGTGTCGCGCCAGCGCTACTGGGGCGCACCGTTGCCGATTTGGAAGAATCCAAAGACGGGCGAATACAAAGTATTCGGCTCACTGTCCGAAATGCAACAATATGTTCCTAAAAGTGGTAACCGCTACCTGGTGATGCGACACGCCCAGGCAGAGAGCAACCTGACAGAAATTATCAACGCTGACCCTAGCGTTACCAATCCGTTGACAGAACCAGGTAGAACACAAGCCCACGCTGCCGCTGAGGAACTAAAAGACCAAGGCATAACTCGTATCATCCATTCAGGAATGCAACGTACCCAGGAGACGGCAGAGATTGTAGCCGCTCAGCTCGGCCTTCCTGCTAACGCTATCTCGGTAGATGAACGGTTGACGGAATTGCAAACCGGCGCTGATCTGGAAGGTCAGTCATGGCATGCGTACGGTCAATTGTTTGCCAATGAGTACGAGCGCTTTACCAGCGAACGTCCGGGAGTGGAAAATCGCCTGCATGTCCAGCAACGGGTCGGTGCCAGCTTGTATGAGTTAGAGCACGCGTACCAAGATGAGACAATTTTGGTGGTCACGCACGCAAGCTCACTATTTGCCCTAGAGACCGTCGCTAATGGTTGGGATGTAGTGACGGCAATTGAAGCCAAGCGCCGCGGTTTTATGCAAAACGCTGAGTGGAAAGAACTACCATTTGTACCGTTACCACATAACGATTTTTACCAACTGGATTTTCATCGACCATACATCGATGAGATCGAGCTTTATGATACTGACGGTACGAAATTAGAGCGTATCCCTGACGTGTTTGACTGTTGGTTTGAAAGCGGCGCGATGCCATACGCGGAGACGCATTACTTATTTGCTAATCTGGACGTGGCCGATCCCAAAAACGGTGTTCGTTTTCCAGCTAATTTCATCGCCGAAAGCGTCGACCAGACCCGTGGCTGGTTCTATTCCTTGCTCGTCCTAGGGGTCGCCCTTTTCGGTACGTCGCCGTACCAGAATGTCATCACCAACGGTCTCGTCTTGGCCGAGGACGGCAAGAAGATGAGTAAATCATTGCAGAATTTTCCTGACCCGATGGAGCTGGTTGATCGCTTGGGGGCCGATGCGGTCCGCTACTATCTGCTTTCCTCGGCCATCATTCGCGGTGAGGATCTAAATTTCTCAGAAAAAGAAGTGGCCGAGCAACAGCGCAAGAACTTGGGCCGCCTTCACAATGTCTTGGCGATGTATCAGTTGTACGCTGACGGTACCATGGCGCAGTCTGACTCAGCTAATGTACTCGATCGCTGGATTGTCGCACGCTTGCAACAGCTCATTGAAGAGGTGACAGCTGGGTACGAGCACTACGAGCTCGACAAAGCCACCCGTCCGCTCGCTGACTATATTGACGACGTATCAGTCTGGTACGTGCGCCGCTCGCGCGACCGCTTCAAAAGCGATGACCTTCTTGATAAAGCACAGGCCCTTGGCACGTTGCGTTTCGTTTTGCGTGAGTTGGCCAGAGTAATGGCACCAGTGATGCCGTTTTACGCTGAGTATCTATTTCAAGCAGTGCGTAGCGAAGACGAAGCAGAAAGCGTCCATCTCACATCATGGCCAGAGGGTCGTCAAGTGGACGATGAGATCATTGTTGCCATGATTGAAACCAGACGGATAGTCTCGGAAGCGCTTGAGCAGCGGGCTGCGGTGGGCATCAAAGTACGACAACCACTATCATCTCTACGGTTTAGTTCGGTGGTACCCAGTATGGGAAGCGAATTCTTTTTCCTGATCAAGGATGAAATAAATGTTAAGACAGTGGAGAATGTCACTGATATTGAGCAGTCTGACGTGGTGCTTGATACTACCATCACACCAGAGCTACAAACGGAAGGTTTGGCGCGCGAACTGATCCGTGCCGTGCAACAGACCCGCAAGGAGCGTGGTCTTAACCCAAATCAACGCATTGGCTTGCAGCTCGACAAAGAAACGATGGCTTTGATCGATGGCTGGCAAGCGGAGGTGGCTCGCGTAACAGGGAGTGATACGGTTGAGGAAGCAGATCTCGAAACCCACCGCCACGTCGTGGCGGTAGAAGCCGGAACCCTCAGTTACGACTTCGTCGTGGTCTCTTGACCATTTTGTATGGCTTACCATATCTACACCACTGATGCGTTGGTCTGCGGCAGTTTTGATCGCGGTGCGTCCGACCGTAGTTATCTTTTGTACACCGAACAGTTTGGTATGTTGTATGCGACTGCCCGCAGCGTGCGTGAAGAGCGTTCGCGTCAACGCTATGCGTTACAGGACTTTGCCTTGATCAGGGTTTCGTTAGTAAAGGGGAAGAGTGGCTGGCGAATCGGAAGTGTTACCCCCCTCCACCACCCCTTTTTAGTCGCGGCAGACAGACAAACCCGAGCTCAGCTGCTACGACTATATAAAACGTTGCGTCGGTTTATTCCTGGCACTGAAGCTGCTCCCGAATTATTTTGGTTGACCAAGACCGTGATCAAACAGATCATTTCTGGACACATCAGCAACCCCGAGGCGTATTTGGTAGTGGTTGAAGCTCGATTGCTGCAAGAGTTAGGATACCTCTCACCAAATGACAGCGAGCGGATGTTGCTACAAGCGGTGCCACACTCGTACGACCACACCTTTGATCCTGAAGCCATCAACGCTTTTCGTCAGGCCATCCTAACAGCTCATGCAGTCAGCCAGTTATAGCTGGGAGGGTTTGTCCAGGAACCGACAATGGTATACTAGCTAGTACAACAATATGCCAGGAATTAAAGACCAAAAGCGACTAGAAGAGATGCGTAAGCGTCTTTATGCACGCAATGCCGAAGAAGTCCATATGGTTCGCCATGATCTATCTCCAGAGACCAAAGCGCGCGCCGAGCGGACCTGGCGTGAAGAGGCTTCCCCGGCAGACCAGGTCACCAATACCCACCAACGTCGAATGGATGTGCGCGCTACCATGCCGCGTGCTCGGTCTAGTAGTAACAGCGACGAATCTTTACCTCATACGTTCGCTGAACGAGACGAGCAACAACGACAGGCAAATGAGCAGCCGCGCCGTCGATATCGAGCAAGGTTGGTAGTACTTGGCGGTCTCGCTTTGTTCGTGGGTATTGCCTTCTCTGCCTACTATCTTTTTTTTGGCCTCAACGAGATATCGAGTCGCAACATTGAGATTACGGTCAGTGCTCCGAGTAGTATTGGAGCTGGTGAGACCGTACCGATTGACGTTAGTATCCGTAACGATAATCCAGTGCCAATTGTTTCAGGAACACTGATTGTCGAGTATCCGTCTGGTACTCGTGACGCCGAGGAACCAGGACGGCAGTTGCGAACTGACCGTATCAGTGTTGAGCGTATCGCTGTCGGAGAGACAGCTACTATACCGGTACGAGCCGTTATCTTTGGAGAGGAAGGTGAGGAAAAAGCCGTGCAATCCCGGTTGACCTATCGGGTTGAAGGCACCAACAGTATTCTGGAACGACGACTTGAACCTATTATGTTTCGGATAACTTCAGCTCCGATTGTTATGCGTGTCGACACCACTGAACGAGTATCGGCAGGCCATGAAGTGGTGATCAATATCGACGTGAATTCCAACGCACCTTCTGATATTGCCAACATTCTGGTCACAGCCAATTACCCGAACGTGTTCGATTTTGTTGAGTCTAGTCCGGCTCCAATATTCAACAACAATACGTGGCGGATTGATCAGCTGGCTGCGGGCGGCACTGAACAAATAACCATCAGGGGTGTTTTTACCGGCCAACAGTCTGACCAGTTTGTGATAGATTTCAACGCTGGTTTGCCGCAGGAAGAAAATGCCCTTGCGTTAGGATCGGTCTTCTCTACTTTCCGCAGCGAGTTCTTTATTGAGCGACCGTTCATTGAGATTGATCTAGCTATTAACAACCAACGGTCACGGCCAGTTATACTAGAAGATGATAGGCAAACGAACGTCCAGATCAGAATCGAGAATACTTTAGATTCGCCTGTATACGATATGCGTGGAGTCGCGCGATTGTCTGGTAATGCGCTCAATCCCAATCGCGTACAAGTAACCAGCGGCTTTTATGATTCGTTTGACAATACCGTCCGTTTTAACAGTAATACTAACCGTGATCTTGAGCGGGTAGAGGCAGGCGGCCGAAGAAGCTTTTCCTTCAATCTATCTCCAGACCAGATTGCAACCGGTCAAGTTGAGATCGAGTTTGATGTCTTTGCCCGACGAGTCTCTGATACGAGTGCGCAAGAAGAACTATTTGGTTCACAGATAGCTACAGTACAGTACTCTAGTCCGATAGTGGTCACACCAGAATTACGTCATCAAGCAGAACCATTTGGTGACTCAGGACCTGTGCCACCAGTTGCTGAAGTGCCAACTACCTATACGATTTATCTTACCGCTCAGGCCGGTAATAATGACATTGTTGAAGGGCAGGTCGTCACTACCTTGCCAACGTACATCGAGTGGCTCGATCGCTATAACGGTCCAGGAACGGTCAGTTATAATCCGGTCAACCAGCAACTGACCTGGGCAGTCGGTTCGCTAAGCGCACAGGAGCGAGCACTGCTAGAGATGCAGATCCGTTTCCGTCCTAGCCGTTCACAGATTGGTAACGTGGTCACCATCTTAAACCGACCAGATTTCCGAGCCACCGACCGCTTCACCGGCACCGTAGTGCGGGCACAAGGAGATAATCTGACCAGTGAGTTTTCGCGTGAATTAGGTTTCGGTCTAGGTAGTGGTCGAGTACGGGCCAGTATCAGCGAACCAGCCATTATTGAAGATGACGACCAGGAACTTGCAGAAGACGACGAAAGTTAGTACAACAGATGTCTATGCGTACACTCGATAGTTTAGAGCCAGTCGTGGCCTTAGCCAAACGTCGCGGGTTTGTTTTTCCCGGCAGTGAGATTTACGGTGGTCTCAAAGGTACGTGGGACTATGGACCGCTGGGTGTGTTGCTGGCTAACAATCTTAAGCGCGAGTGGTGGAAGCTGTTTGTCGAGCAGCGCGAGGATATGTACGGTCTCGATGCCTCTATCATTATGCCTGAGCCGGTGTGGCAAGCGAGCGGTCATCTTGGTGCAGGCTTTTCTGATCCGCTGGTGACGGACACGGTAACCGGTGAACGGTTTCGCGCTGACCACCTTCTTAAAGAACTTGGCGTCGAGACCGATGGTCTGACGCTCGAGCAGATCAGTGCAGCTATCAAAGAACACGGTGCCAAGAGCCCGCAAGGAAATCCGCTTTCGGACGCAACGTTATTCAACCTACTTTTTCCGGTTACTATGGGTGCCCAGCAAGCGTCTGGTAACACGGCCTACTTACGAGGTGAGACCGCCCAAGGTATCTTTACTAACTTCAAAAACGTTCGCGATACGATGAGTCCAAAAATGCCGTTTGGTATCGCACAGATCGGGAAGGCCTTTCGCAACGAGATCGCGCCACGTGAGTGGCTTTTTCGCGTACGCGAGTTTGGGCAGATGGAGATTGAGTATTTTGTGCGAGAGTCTGAGTGGGAACAGTACTTTGAAGAATGGCGAGAGCAGATACAAGGGTGGCATAGCCACATTGGTTTGGCGACAGAGAATATCCGCGAGTATGAGGTACCAGTTGAAGACTTAGCTCACTACTCGAAGCGCACCATTGATTTTGAGTATAATTTCCCCGGCAAAGGCTTTGACGAGCTCTGTGGCTTTGCCTACCGCACCGATTACGACCTCAGGCAACATATGGAGCATAGTGGAGTATCATTGGAGTATATCGAGCCAGATGGTAGTCGCTTTATTCCACACGTACTGGAGCCCTCGTTTGGTCTGGAGCGCGCCTTCACCGCAGTTTTGTGCGAGGCCTACACCGAGGATGAGATGAACGGGGAGGCAAGGACGTATCTTAAGTTGCCAGCCCACTTAGCCCCGTACCGCGTAGCGGTCTCACCGCTCCTCAAGAACAAACCCCAGCTGGTCGAGAAAGCGCGTGAAGTCTTTAGGTTACTCAAACAAGAGTTTGGCAACGTTGCCTACGACGACAACGGTAACATCGGCAAGCGCTACCGTCGCCAAGACGAGATCGGTACCCCGTACTGTGTGGTCATTGACTTTGATACCTTGGGTGAGGAGAATCCAGCCCACGCTGACACCGTGACTGTCCGCCACCGCGACACTGGCGAACAGGAGCGGGTAGCTATCACCGAACTCACTACATATTGTAAATAGCCAGCAAAGAAGTTTGATATTTGCAATTAGCCAAGGCATTTCTTAATCAGTAAAATACGCAGGTGTTGTTTAATATGCTAGAGTGATTTTATATGGAGTTAAAACGACCACGCTATATCACGACCACCTTGCCGTACGTGAATGCTGATCCTCATATCGGCTTTGCGCTCGAAATCATTCAAGCCGACGCGCTAGCTCGATATTGGCGCCTTTTAGGCTACGATGTATTTTTCAACACCGGCACCGATGAGCATGGGCAAAAGGTCGCCCAAAAAGCCGATGAAGCCGGGCAAGACCGCCAAGCCTACACAGACCATTACGCGGCCGAGTTCGACCGCCTAAAAAGCGCGCTTGACCTCTCCTACGACCGCTTCATCCGCACTACTCAAGCTGAGCATAAAGCAGCTGCGCAAGCGATGTGGCGACGTTGTCTAGAGAAAGGTGATATCTACAAAAAGAAATACCAAGGCCTTTATTGTGTGGGGTGCGAAGTATTCTACCAGCCAACAGATCTGGAGGAGGGGAATGTTTGCCCGATTCACCAAAAACCAACCGAGCTAGTCGAGGAGGAGAATTACTTCTTTCGCCTTTCCCAGTACCAAGCGCAACTCGAAGAGCTACTCTCAGACCCTAAGCGTACGTTACCTAACTGGCAGCGGCAGTGGGCGCTGGAGTTTGTCCGCAGTGGCCTGGAGGATATTAGTATTTCGCGGGAAAAAACCCGGATGGACTGGGGTGTACCGGTGCCGGACGATGATACACAGGTGATGTATGTGTGGTTTGATGCGCTCACTAACTACATCAGCACCCTCGGCTGGCCTGAGGATGAAGACGGCGCGTTTGCGAAGTACTGGGTCGAGGGTGAGACGTTGCAAATGGCAGGCAAAGACCAAGTGCGATTTCAGTCGATTATCTGGCAGGCGATGTTGCTCTCAGCTGAGTTGCCGCTCACCGACCGCATCGTCTACCACGGGTTTATCAATAGCGGGGGACAGAAGATGAGTAAGTCGCTCGGCAATGTCATCTCACCGTACGAAATGGTAGAGCGGTATGGTACCGATGCCACGCGATATATTCTCTTGCGTCACGTCCATCCGACCGAGGATTCCGACCTGACCTGGGAGAAGATGGACGAGTACTACACCGCCAACTTGGTCAATGGCCTCGGTAACCTTACCGCGCGCATTATGAAGATGTGCGAGGCGCATTTGGAAGCAGAAGATTTTCCACCACTCGATCCAACTACGCTCGACGCCCCCGATATGCTCAACTTCCAACAAGCGATGGACCACATCTGGCGTTTGGTCGGAGCACTTGACGAACGAATTACCGAGACCGAGCCGTTCAAGCTCATCAAAACTGACCCCGATGCAGCCAAAACTATCTTGGCTGAGCTACGCGCCGACCTCTTGCACATCGGCCGTCTGTTGCTGCCTGCCATGCCTGAGACGAGCGTTGCCATCCGCCAAGCCGTCCGCGCCAACCAGAAGCCAGAGAATTTGTTTAACCGCTTAGAGGGTTAGTATGAAAAAGGTTGTATTGCTTCATGGTACAGGTGGACACGGCAGTATTTACTGGTTTCCGTATGTACGTGAACATTGTGATAAGCATGATATGACCGTCATTAGTCCGGATTTTCCCGAGAGCGATGCGCCGGACTTAGAGAAATGGCTTGCACACAGCAAGGAAACTTTTGCCTTAGATGACCAGACTATTCTGGTCGGACATTCGCTTGGCTGCTCATTTGCACTATCGCTCTTGCAGCGTACAAAAACGAAAATCGACAAAGCTATTCTAGTAGCTGGTCCGTACGATAAGACGCGCGCCGGTGTCGGTTATGAAAAAGTAAAAAGCTTTCTTGAAG
>SKHJ01000055.1 GCA_007116965.1 Candidatus Kaiserbacteria bacterium | reverse complement strand
TACTACAGAGTAACCCTAATATCCAATACGGACATAGAACTTGTGTAAATCAAGTCTTGACAAAAAACATGAGACTGATTTCGTAAACGTGTTAGACTAAAGCCTAACCATTTTATGTCCCTGTCCATTCCTCAGAAGGTAGCTTGGAGGCGATATATTGATCGCGATCCGTTTTTTAGCTCAAGTAGAAAAAGTAAACGGTTAACGAGTTTTTTAAAAAAAATTCAAGATCTTAGTATTTCTTACGAAATCATTAATCTACATGAAGAAAAGGATTTTTATGAATGGTTCACAACCTGTTACGCTACCATGCTCAATAGCAAGACAGCGCCCCTAAAATTTGATGTCACGTCTTACACCTTATACGACGGACAGCAAATCGCGCCTAAGTGCGCCCTTTTACTAATGGAGAATGGTGTCCGAATCGGTGCTACTATATTTTTTGTAATGAAAAAATCTTTGAATATTGCGTTCAAAACCTATCCTACAAACTGGGAAATAAATCAAAGTTTACAAATTGGACCCTCATTGTACAGCGAGTACTTATTGTATGAACATGCTAGACAATGCAGGCGTGAGTTTATTTCTTCAGGTGTAGACAGGAACATGTACGGACTACATGCAGACATTGGTCTAGCCTCATTCAAATTCTCTGCCGGATACAATCCTCGAATGGTTGCTAATCCTGAGTATATAGAAATAGATCAAAGTACTATCAAGACAGACACCCTGGTCTTTCTCGCAGATACAGATGAAGCTGGCTTTATAACTAAAGCCAAGCTATTTGCCAATGATTTTGAACAATACACTATGCTGCTCAAGAGCGGTAAGAATGTAGAGATTGATACTGTTAAATTATAATCGAGGGAGTATCTCAAGCTCTTGCAGTGCTGTAATGTGTGCACTGTTTGTAAAGTCATACTTGCCAATGTGACCAAACTTTTTCCAAACAGGACACTCCTCCATGGTCTTGTGTACTGCTATATTACCTTCACGATAACCGGTCTGTAAGGTAAGGATAACTCCGGGATTATGACCACGTACACCTTTAAAAAGAACTGAACAAAAATGAAAAGCCAGTTTTTGAGGATCCCGCTGGCCATCCTTTTCTTCTAAACAGTACCAGTCGTGCATAAAATTATACATTTCTCGAAAATTTCTCGGTTCTCCTCCCCGATCGAGACCAACAGCTAGTCCAGCCGCAATATAATACTTACCGCCAGCATAATCAGCAGCTCCGTGTATTTGTTGTTCACAGTAAGTTGCATACCCTTCTTCACCAGCATAATATCCTGGTAAACCAACTGCCAGCAACTTTAGTCTAGATGTAATCCCTCGTTCGTACCGTAGTACATGCACCATCTCGTGTTCAATCAGCGCGCGCAACTTACGTTCAGTCAACAAGGCCTTTCCAGCTCGGGCACACAACGCAGTCTTGTTGGGAACAATTATTCTGTGGCGCTTAGGTTTAACAACAAATGTGGTTTGGTAGCGATTGCCTGGCTCTACTTTCCAATGATAAAGACCATGCTCGTGCAAGACAGACCTAAACCGTTCAATAACCAGCTGCTGCTCTGTGATCACTGAATCCTCAGCTAGACTGGCTGGCAAAGATAGATTTTTGATCTCGAATGAACTTAGAGCAGATCCTGACTCTAATACAGATGCTACACTGGAAAGTAAAGCAGGCTTACCAGTAACCACTGGCATATCAGTAAGTTGGCGTAGGGCGATAGCACAGGCATGAGCAAATATGTGAGGCTGAACGGGTCCAAATACCCGATTGGTCAAAGCGACAAATCTATTTGCTTGCTGCACATCAAGTCTATCCTGTGACACAATTACACTAGCGATCTTAACGAGATTCAGAAGGGCTAGTTTTTCTTGAATCTTTTCTAAATATAGCTTTTTTACGACAGGATGAGTTTCATCACAAAGAGCAATGTCTTCCTGTAGAACTAGTAACGTTTCCTTTTTTTCTTCAAATTTAGGATCACTTATCGTGTCATACACAAACCTTGGTGCAGGGTCACCACTATCAAAAAATTGCTTTCTCGCGCTATTATACCGACCCGCAACCAGACGAGACGGTACACCATCATAAACATTCCGAAGTGTATCAAACCACTTGCTGTCAAGTGATTGTTGATTCATTTCTAAATTTCTAGTTCAATATCTGTGACTCCATCACCAATAACTTCAACTCCATCGAGATTAGTATCAAGCTCTGCTTGCATCTCTGCTTCGAGGGCTTCCATATCTATATCAATAGCTGGGCCGCCGCCAAAAAGGTCTTCAGGGTCTACTCCGAGCGCCGCTTGAATCTGGGTGAGGAAGTCGTCAAACGTAGCAAAGTTCATCCGTTCACCATTGAGGAAGAAAGTTGGGGTTCCGGTTACGCCCAGTTCACGACCAGCCGCAAAATCGTCACGGATCTTATTGCGCAAAACGGACGAACGCATATGTCGCTGCCATAGAGCAATATCAAGCTCCAGTTCCTCAGCAAAGCGGCGGAGTTGCCGTGTCGGAGTGGGTGACTGTGTCCACTCCTCAAAGTTTGCAAAGAGAAGATCGTGGTACTCAAAGAACTTACCCTGCTGTCCGGCCGCTTCAGCGGCATGAAGGGCTTGAGGGTTGCGATTGATCACCGGAAAGTGTCGATATTCGAAACGAATATTGTCTCCATACATCGCCATTACCTCATTCACAGCTGACGCCATATGCGCACAAGCTGGACACTCAAAATCACTAAACTCAAGTAAGGTCACTTCCGCATCTGGATTACCTTTTACGTGATCAATTACCTCTACGCCGACATTTGCCTGCTGCATAGACCACTGCGAGTAGCCGACCGAACCACCAATAAGCACCACTGCAACAACTCCAATTGCTATCCAAGGATTTTTCATACCAGTACATAGTACTGAAAAATCACCGTCCTGCAAACACTACTTGCGCGAACTGGGGAAAATAGCTACTGTTAGCACACTCATATGCCCAAACGACCCTTCATTCGCAAACCGAAGAAAAAGCGCCATGGTGCCAACTTTTGGGACCGTGAGTACACTAACCCGGAGCACTTAGCCCTCTCAACAGAGCCGGGTGAAGACTTCCTGAAATTCACCCGCTTCCTCGAGCGTCACTACCCCACCCACCTCACCGCTGCACATTGCGCTCTTGACCTCGGCTGTGGAAATGGTCGTCACTTGCAATATCTCGTACACCATTACGGGATGAATGTGTACGGCCTCGACATCTCCGCCGCAGCCATCAAGCAAGCTCGAGCCGTCTTACCCGAGTATGCTCAGCAACTATTTACCCGCTCGATCGCCGAGCCGCTTCCGCTACCAGACAATGCCGCCCATCTGATCTTTGATTTGATGACCTCCCACTTTCTCAACAGTGCCCAGCGCGACGCCCTCCTGCAGGAAATTGTGCGGGTCGGTACTCTCGACAGCCTATTCTTATGCAAGACCTTCTTACGTGACGACGATCTACACACCGAACGACTCTTACGAGAATACCCGGGGCCAGAACCAGGTACCTACATCCATCCCGCTATCGGTGCCCCTGAGTTTGTCTATAGTGAGGCCGAGTTGCGCACGTTTCTTGAACCACACTTCACCATCGAACGTGTCTATCGCTCACACAAACATAAATTCCACGGCCGCGCCCGCAAGCGACGCACCATCACCGTCTACGCTCGGCGGCGCTGAAGTTACAAACAGCAGACTACCTCATAGCCAGAGTTCATTTGGTAGGATAAGCATTGTATGCTCGACCTTCGTCAGTCTGCGCACGCGCTCTTAGCTGAAAATAGCCGTACTGTCGATCATTTTCAGTACACCGTTCCTTCCAATACCAGCTATCCGTACCAGTGGTTCTGGGACTCTTGTTTTCACGCTATTGTCTGGAACCATTTTGATCCCCTACGTGCTCAGGCCGAACTAGATGCCTTGGTCTACCGACAGCACGACAGCGGCTTTATTGGCCATGTTATCTACTGGCAACCCAGCCAGATTCTAGCTATCGACTGGGGTATTCCCCATACTAGCAGCTTGCTGCAACCACCGCTCTTGGCCTACGCCATCTGGCGCACCTACCAAGCTAGCCAAGATCATGACTGGCTCCAGACCATCTATCCAAAAGCTAGTGCGTTCTACGACTACATCCTCCGCGAACGAGACGTCCGCCAATGCTACCTCTTTGGTTTGGTTAATCCTGACGAATCGGGCGAAGACAACGCCCCTAAGTTTGATAAAGCACTCGGTCTACCACCCCAACACGACGCTAAGGACAATACTGAACGACGTTACGCTTTGTTTGATGTCCATCGCAACTGCCAATACGACGCCCGTTGTACCAGCAAGCAATTTTGGGTTGAAGATGTCGCATTCAATACCTATCTGGTGTGGAATCTCAGTGTCATGTCTGACCTCGCGCATCAACTCAATCGTCCCAAAGACGCCAACCGTTGGCGCAACGCAGCCGACGCAACCAAGACCGCCATGCGACGCCATATGTTCCATGACGGTCGTTATGTGAGTCTCAGCGGATTAGCGGCCGAACCAGTCACCTATAACGGTTGGGATCAATTTGTTCCGCTACTAGCCGGCCTGTACACCCAAGATGAAGCCTATCGTCTGGTTAAAGAGCGGCTTTGTGATCCTGAGCAGTTTTGGCTCCCTTTTGGTATCCCAACCGTAGCCAAGAACGATCCTGCCTACGCCCCAGAGGAGCCGACGTGGGGTGAAGCCTGGCAGCATCCTGATTGGCGCGGAGCAAGTTGGCAGACTGTCCACTGGTTTCTCTACCACGGCTTGATGCGTTATGGTTTCACTGCAGAAGCAGCTAGTATTAAAGAAAAAAGCGTCGCGCTGATCAAGCGCTCTGGCTGGCGCGAGAACTACCACCCCGAGACAGGAGATGGCCAAGGGGCAGAAGGATTTACTTGGGGTACCCTCACCATCGATATGGAGTCAGGTCGCTTTTAACCACCACGTACGTACTTTATTCCTATCTACCCATCATTTCCGGCTGCTAAATAGTCTCGGGTGTGGGCTTTGTAATTTTCCACCGCCGGCTGATCAAAAGGACTGACGGCAAACAACGCTCCCAGATACATCATCTCCATCATCTTACACTGCATCCAAGCCCCCAGTTCATAGGCTGATAGTGCCTCCAACTCCATTTCCATAAACGGTCGATCCAGCTCCTGGTAGGCGGCGATCGTACCCTCCTTGATCGCTGTCATAATCTCACTGGTCGTGCGATCAGCCACCATCGGTACTGCCGACGTGAAGTAACCGGCAGTCGGAACGGTGAACTCAGCGGGTGCAGTGGCTACTGACAAGAAGGTGGTAAGAACCACCGGATTGCCCCCGAGATACATTTGCCCCATTGAGTGGAGATCCGTGGAGCCAATCGAGACTGTCGGTACCAGACCAACCTGCACCACCTCACCGTAGATATTCTCGCGCTTACCAATACTCTCACCCAGTAGCTGTCGATACCACTTACCGAGTGATTCCAACTCAGGAGCAAAACAAAACAGATCATGGACGGTCAAACCCTGCTGAAACTGGACAAATTGATGTACTGCTGAGAGGGCTGCTGGGTTGTGTGGAATGTCCTGGTGCAGACAGTAGGGTTGAATCTCTCGCGCTCCTCGTAGCAATTCATCGGTATCTATACCCAATACCTGCAGTGGCGCCAAGCCGACCGGAGAAAACACCGAGTATCGACCACCGACCGATGTTGGGATTGGCAAGGTTGCCACATGGTGCGCTTCGGCCAGCTGAGCGAGTGGCGACTGGCCGTCGGTAATACAGACCGTCCGTTGCAGAGCCGCTTCCGGCGTAGTGATACCGCACGCGAGAAGCAAGTCTATATTGGCAATAGTCTCAGTGGTCGTGCCAGATTTACTAACCACAAAGATCACGTAAGACTCGGCTGACAAACCGTCTGGATAGCGCGCTTGTAGCGCCAGTATGTCACGCGCACTGACCGTATCAAGATTGATCAGTTCGATCTCGTCAGGTATAGATATACGACCCCGCAACGCTTCTGCGACTGCCAAGGTACCGAGATTAGAGCCGCCGATACCTACCAAAAATATCTGCCGCACAGCCGCCACATCCAAACGAGCTAAGGCGGCCTGCACATGAGCCAATAATGTCTCATCATGCGGTAAATGAAGCGAGCTCTCTGGAATATGGTACGAGATGGCTTCGGACCGGACTGCCTGCAGCTGCTCAGCCCGATGCGCCAACACCGGGAAATAGCGTGTTAGATCAGGACGATTCAAGGCGGAAGAACGATGCGTCAAGAGCTGCATACCAAGTACCTTCTAGCATACCGCACCGAGCCGAAGCGCCAAGCAACTTGCTCACAGGTCACGCTGCAAACGGTACCAGTAGAGCTCGCAAGAGGCGCTGTTGCTGTACTGCTTCAATCTTACTTTTTGCTTCCACCACATACTTTAGGGCGTCCTCAGTCACGCTCGCTTTGATCACCAAACGAACACCGTCTATCGTCACCGTCACTCCATCAAATTGCTCTACCTGCGCTCCTTGCTCACGGTAATGGTCGGCAACGGCGGTTAGAGTTTGTTTTTTATCAACTACTTCCACCAATACTTCTTCGGTCTGATGATACCGCATATACGGTCGCAACCAGGCTCGCAAATCACCGCCATGGAGTAGACAGGAACGTAGTACATGACGCAATGTCAATAGGGCTGAGTCAGCGTAATAATTATCTCGAAAATAAAAGTGCCCCGAATGCTCACAACCAAAGACCGCATCATGCTTACGCATCTGTTCTTTAATGAACGCATGGCCAACCCGCGCTCGTTTGGCCTTGCCACCTTGAGCTCGAATCGTCTCCTCGTATACCTGACTAGTAAAGACAGTATAGATACACGCTGCACCTGACTGCTCACGCAACATATCAGCCACGATCGCCGCGCCCACCACCGCACTATTGATCATCTGACCACGACCATCAAAAATAGCGATCCGATCACCATCGCCATCAAAGGCAATTCCTAAGTCATACGCGCCACTTTTGAGAGCCTCTTTGATTGGTCGCTGGTTTTTCGCCAACATTGGGTTGGAACCACGACTGGGAAACGTTCCATCCAACTCCGCGTTAAGCATGGTCACGCTACCAGACATGGTCTTGACCCATCGCTCTAATAAGACACTAGCCATACCATTACCAGCGGCAGCCACCACGCGCAGGGGTATAGAGGCAGGTAAAGGCACCGCTTCTTCTAGATGCTTTAAGAAGGCACCCGTGAGCGAACGGCGCATGACTCGCCCTCGCTGCTTGACTACCGGTACTGCAACTTTAGTGACCGCTTGCAAGATCTGCTTCATACCAGAAGCATTAGTAAGCGGAATCGCACTAGGCTGTACGATCTTCAAGCCATTGTATTCGGCTGGATTGTGTGACGCCGTAATCATCACACCCCAAGCCTGCAACTTCCCCGCCGCAAAGTATAATACTGGGGTCGGTACCAGTCCAAGATCAATTACATCGCCCCCCATATCGCGCACCCCTTGCACCAGAGCGACGTGCAGTTCCGGAGAAGAAACGCGCATATCCCGTGCCACCAGCAATTCCGTTACTCCCAATTCACTTACTAGTGCCACTCCTACCCGATACGCCAGAGTTGCGTTTATTTCTTCCGGACAGCGACCTCGAATGTCAGCGTCTTTAAAGGCAGCCCGGTAGCGTGGTGGCAATTCATTCATAGCCATATTATACGCCTTTACTACTATAAATCACCTGTTTTATCCAGCATAAAGCGGAAATACTATAGTATTTCCGCTGTCAACCACTGTGCACTCGAAGTGCACAGTGTGGGACACGACTGAAGTCGTTTATGGTTCCTGCACATTGAACGCATCTTTACCAACCTCACCTTCGAAGTGATGTTTGATGTACTCCTGGATCATCTTAGTGGTCACATTACCGGTACTACAGACAAAATAGCCTCGAGCCCAGAAGTGCTGACCCCAGTAGCGTTTTTTGAGTTCAGGGTATTCCATTTGGAGTTTTCGAGACGTCTTATCTTTGAGGTATTTGACCAGAGTAGAGATGTTAGTGGAGGGATTAATGGAAACGAGAATATGGACATGGTCAGAGGCAATGGCTCCCGAGAGAATCTCTACTCTCTCTTCGTTACAGATTCTGCGTACCAGTTCTTTGGTTCGGTGTCCGATGTCACCCTTGAGAACTTTGTAGCGATACTTGGTAACCCAACAGATGTGGAGGTTGATACTAAACAGGGTGTGAGAGGCTCTACGGTATTCTTCAGTCATTACCGAGATTATACTGAAGTGATCGTCTGAAGACGAGGGAAATCACCCTCCCAAATTGGGGCCTTATAGACTTGATTTATGCGTATTCTAAGCCAACCAGCTATGTCGCTAGAAATGCTCGCAACCGCTCGGCGATATGCTGTTGCGTCGTGGTGTCAGTCAGGGCACCACTGTGGTCGAACTTTTCTCCAATTTGTCCTACCATAAATTCTATTCCCGGTTGTACGATAGCTCCCATATGCACGAGCGATTGAATCAGCTGGTGGTGTGCCAAGGCACCACCAAGACTACCAGGCGATGCTGAGACGATCAGGACCGGTTTGCCGGTGAGCGAATTATTACCATACGGTCGACTGACCCAATCTAAGGTATTTTTCAGTACTCCAGGCACACCACGATTGTACTCCGGCGTGGCAATGATAAGGCTGTCGGCAGCCGCAATTTGTTCTTTGAGCGCGGTTACCGAAGCTGGAAAATCGGTCTTCTCTAGATCTTCGTTGTATAAGGGATGTTCAAGACTTCCCCAATCACTTTGTACCCCCTCCGGCAAAGCAGCTTCAAATGCTTGTAATAAGCGTGTGTTGTAAGAATCTTTACGTAACGAACCTGAGATAAACAGTACTTTCATACCAAATGTTATTTGTTAATCTCCACCGAGTTCTTACGGTTGCTGGCTGAACTTCTTTCACTCTGCACCTTTAGTGACCAGCGCCGCGGTCAGCGCTTGTCGTATCTGTTCGTGATCCATCGCCACCCCAATAAAGACAATCTTCTGCTCTGCCTTATACGTACCATCTTCATGCTGTTGCCAATAGCCATATGGATCGAGATTAAAAATGTTACCCGCCTGACTCCACATCTGAGCTAACTCGGGTCGATCATCAACCCAAGCAAAACCTTTGGAACGAAGTACGGTTTTTAGTTCACCACCCTCCAACAAAGTGTGTAGAGCGTCCTTAGAAAACGGTCGGTCAGCGGTAAAGACGAAGCTGCTCACGTCGTACTCTTCAGTCTCGGGAGTATGTTCACCACGCAGCTCCTGCAGCCAACCAGCATTACCAGCCGCCTGCTCGAGTGAAAAAAGCCCAGTATCGATGATTGCTTCTAGCGGCACCACTCCGTGCGCGATCTTGATCAAGATCGCGCCAGGGTTGAGCTTGGTGATGAGGCTCGACACTCGGTTAATAGTAGTCTCGTCCGTCAGATCGGTCTTAGAGAGTAAAATAACGTCGGCAAACTCGATCTGGTCGGTCAATAGATGTACGATAGTACGATCATCATCTTCGTTGACACCAATACCCTGCGCCGATAGCTTTTCCGCCGATTCCCAGGTGTCCAGGAACTGAGCCGCGTCCACCACGGTCACCAACGTATCTAGTCGAGCGCTATCCATCAAAACGCGACCGTCACTCTGCTCGAACGTAAAGGTCTCGGCCACCGGTAACGGTTCAGAGATACCGCTCGACTCAATGATAATGCCGTCAAACCGACCCTCGTTGACCAACTTCTCAACCTCTACCAGTAGATCCTCTCGTAACGTACAGCAGATGCAACCGTTGGTCATCTCTACCAAGCGTTCTTCGGTATGATCAAGTGCTACGTCTCCCTGCTTGATCAATTCGGCGTCAATATTGACCTCACTCATATCATTAACAATCACCGCCAGCTTCTTGCCAGCTCGATTGTTGAGTATGTGGTTGAGCACCGTGGTCTTGCCTGCCCCCAAAAAACCGGAGAGGACCGTGACCGGTATCGGTGTCCGTGCATCAGCAGTAACGGTAGATACAGTATCGCCCTTTATCATAATAGTACTTAATTAAGCTTGACAAGCCTCACACTGACCGCGTACCACGACATCACTGACGGTACGTCTACCCAAAGACGGCAACCTGACGTGGACCGCCTCAACCCGCTGACAGTCAGTACAAACAAAGTGGTCGTGCTGATGACTCGTCAGCTCATACACCGTCCGCTTGCTATTAAGGACTAACTTCCTCACCTCACCCTGGGCTTCTAGTTGTTGCACATTACGATACAGGGTGGAAAAATCAGCCGTTAAAGCTTGCGACAGTTCTGACAAACTGACCAGATGGTGCTGTCTCAGGAAGTCAATGATTTGCGTTTGGTAGTTCGAGGTACGCATAGGTCTATGCAAGTAACTTGCATAATAACGCGCGCTCCACAAATTGCAACTATTCAGTCTCCCGGACAGCAAATACCATATACCCTGCTTGGTCGGCCAAGATCAGGCGCAACTCATCATCGGTGTGCTCATACCCGCGCACCGCTTGTAGCATGGCGGCAAACATTTGCTCTTGCGAACCCTCACAATACATCAACGTCGTAGCAAACTCGGAGAATTGTAGCGTGCCGGTCTCATCAAGCTGGTAACTTCCCATCATACTGTTGCAGTCGGTCTGCACGGCTACCCGCCCTGGCTCGGGCCACGTGAGACCAAATGCCTCGGGTAGTTCTGGTCGTTCCGTACCGGCAAAGCGATACCGTGTCTCCACCCACTGCCAGGCGTGCGTGGTAACACCTTCGGGTAGGGTCTGTATCTCCCGACTGGTTGCAGTTGGCACCTCAGCAGGAGGCTCCGGTGGCGGTTCGGAATCAACGACTGGTGGAGTATGTTCCTGCCGTAACAACAACCAACTCAAGACAGTGATCACCAACAACAGGCCAACAAGGAATAGGTTTCGAGCCATTAGAGTCAGTATATCACTCTTCACGCGGCTCTACGCAGGCCAAGCCTTGCAGCAATTCTGCTGCGCTCGGTTCGGCACCAGCTTCAATCGCCGTCACGCGCTCAGCTCCAAATAGACTACGGAAGCAGTCAAGCTCTGTTTCTGTCCACTCTATGGTCGCTACCTCGCTGGTCCCGACTGTGTCTACTAACATTTCTTCGATACCAGCTCCAGGAGCACTCCGCTCGAGTACGTAGTCAGCTACTGTCCGAACTGACCACAGATCAGTATGCCAGATATACCAGAGTGCTATGAGGAGTAAAAAGAAGACTACTCCTAAGACCATAAAAAAGTACTTAATGAGTACAAACATTAGGCATACTGTATCACGATAACATCTATATTTATAACCTGGATCGTATAGCAATCTAGCTAAAGCGCGCTCGCGCAGCCGAAGCGTGGCAGGTCGGCATCCGTATCAGTTGCGATCGGTGAGCCCGGTTTTTTAATCTAACAAAAAGCGATACACTCGATACGGCTTGGGTCCCACCACCGCCGTCTCGTTGACAAAGATAAGTGGTGTACCATACAAACCAGTATTAATAACCTCTTGCCGCATCACTCGCACCTGCGCGGCCATTTCCTCATTAGTCGCACACGCCAGTATCGCGCCCGGATCAAAGCCTGCTTCTGCTACCAACTCGTAGACCGTCTCGGTCTGCGTCAACTGCTCCG
>SKHJ01000040.1 GCA_007116965.1 Candidatus Kaiserbacteria bacterium | reverse complement strand
TGGCTGCTGCCGGCTCCAGAGTATACCCTTCCTTACCCGCCACCTCGGTCACCACCTCCTGCAACACAGTTCGACTCGGTGAACGAAAACGGAAGACCTGACAACGGGAGCGGATGGTGTCCAATAATTTCTCTTCTTCGGTAGTGGCTAGGATGAAAATAACGTGCGCCGGCGGTTCTTCTAGGGTCTTGAGGAGAGCGTTGAAGGCCTCCTTGGTCAGCATATGCACCTCGTCGATGATGTAGACCTTGTACGTCGACTCATACGGAGCAGTATGAACTGCCTCGCGTAGCTCGCGGATGTCATCAATACCGCGATTGGAAGCCGCGTCGATCTCATAGATATCAACCGACTGGGTGCCAATTGCTTGGGCAAAGATGCGGGCCAACGTAGTCTTGCCAGTACCGCGCCCACCAGCAAAGAGTAAGGCGTGCGGAATTTGCTCCTTCGCAATCGCACCTTCAAGGACTGAGACGATATGATCTTGATCTTTGACTGTGGCAAAGGAGTCGGGTCGGTACTTGCGGTAAAGGGCGGTATGCATAGTACCGATTAGTATATCAGATTATTACCAGAGAGCCGCAGATTGGACGTAGCTGCGCAATACTTCCATATCACGCACTAAATCATCACTTCCGAGAATAACGTAGCCGATCTCGACTTCTACGTCTTCGATCTGCTCAGCGAACACAACCAGCGCTGTGCGCCCAGCCGCTTTGGTAAAGCCATGCTTACCGCCACGGTAGGCAACGTCACCTATGAATGGACTATTGTTCTCCCAGCCACCATAGGGGCCAAGGTGTTGTGTTAGCCGGCTGATGGACCAAGCTAACGGTGCGTGCTGACGGAGAGCCACCGTCAATATCGCCAACTCTTGGGCACTCGCTTGATTACCGGAAGAAAGACCTGAAGCATCAGCGAGACGAGTCTTGCCAGTTCCATATGTGTCTACCCACTGCTGCATAGCTGTCACCACGTCCCCTTGGCTACGACGCTCAAAGACCAAAGCTGCGTTGTTGGAGGAGGAAAGAAGTAGCGGAAAGAGTAGATCACGATACGTATACTGCTCCCCTACCCGGAGCCGACCGGCAGTACCGACTGAGTGCAAATCAGCTGGCTGAATAGTAGTCACTGCTGTTAGGTCGAAGGTAGCAACAATGGCAGCCCCAGCAAAAAGTTTAGTGATAGAGGCAATTGGTCGTACCTGATAGTGATTATTGCCAAAAAAGACTTCCCCTGTAGTGGCAGCAAAAACTGCGTAAGCGACTGAACTTGGCAAGAGTGGCGCAACTGGTGCCACAATCTGTAGCTCTGAAGGTATCACTTCAGACTCATTAACAACCAATAAATCAGGGCCCGATGCAGCAGATATGTACGCTACAAAACCTAAGCCAAGGACAGCGACTACCCCAAAAGTACGTCGTACGGTGATCATACCAAACATAGTACCACTAGAAAACTGACCAGCAGCAGGTTGTCGGGGATAGGTTATTAAGTGCTAACAAAAACTACTTCTTACGAGCCTGCTTGGTGACCTTCTTCGTCGCGGTCTTCTTGGCGGTAGACTTTTTTGGTGCCGTCTTAGCAGGTGATTTACGTGCACTTTTTTTGGCTATCTTTTTAGTCGATTTTTTAGTCGATTTTGTACTCGAATGCGCTAAATTCTCGATATTTTTCCACTGTGCTAGCATCTCTTCCTTAAAATCTTTAATGTCTTTCTTAGACGTAGCTTGCAACTGTGCATAAGTTGCACCGATGGAATTGACAAGCTGTTCATACTCGGCTCGAGACATAGTCTGTGCGTGCTCTAGGGCCTCGAGTACCTCGGCTTTGGCCTTGAGCATCCAGCTCTTGACCGTCTTACGATTCTTGGCCGCATCTTTACTACCGTAAAGAAAGTACGTGCCTGCGGCCGCGACTGCGGCCGCAGTAAGACCAACACCGATTCCCCATTTTGGCTGCGCAGAGAGATCTAACTGCTTACTGTTCTTTTTGGATGCCATAAGATGTATTGCGTTAGTTTCTAATGATACTTACTACTGTCACTCATCACTGTCTCTCGACTTCTTGTGTCTTCGCGTTGCTTGACTTTGTGACATAAAGAAACCGAGGATACGACCGATGATACCGCCAGAACGAACCTGGTCACGCAAATCGGTCAGATCTGCTTCGAGTCGTTTACTACCCTCTTCGACGCGATCGACGATACGACCAACTGTGCGCAGAATACGAATCAACTGATACAAAGCAATAGCGACCAACAAACAAAATATAACTGTCGCGACACTGGCAATGATAAAGAATATATTGGCGTGAAGAACTTCGGTCATCACCTACAGTGTAGCAAAAAAAGCGACCGGCTCGATAGTTATGCACACGCTCGAGCCAAAAAATCTTCAACCACCGCCGCGACGTCAGCAGCTGATGGCGCCCCCATCAGCTGCTGACGTAAATCAGCCGCGCCAGGAAAACCACTGACGTACGCCTTGTAATGTTTCTTCATCACCGCGAAATTTTTGTGTGGCAACAGTTCACAAAATAGCTGTGTATGTTCGACCAAGACCTTAAGCCGTTCCTCCAAGGTGATGTATGTCACTGTTATATCGTCTCTATCAGCGGTAACGATCGATTCACGATCCACACCGTGCGTCGGCAACGCTGTCAGCCGCACAGGTAATCGTTGCTCTGGGTGGAAAAACCACGGGTTGCCAAATAAAGCGCGACCAACCATTGCACCGTCAGCACCAGAGCGAGCTACTTTGTCATGCCCGTCAGCCGCCGACAACACATCACCATTACCAATAATGCGAGTGTTTGGAGCTAACGTATCCCGCCACGAGACCACGCGAGGCAGCAGGGACCAGTCGGCTGGCACTTTGCTCAACTGCTGTCGCGTACGTAGGTGGACGGTCAAGGCCGCTGGCGCTGTCTCGAGTAGCCTTGGAATCCAAGTGTCAATCTCATCTTCCCGGTAGCCAATCCGGGTTTTAATGGAAACTGGGATCCCATCGTGGTAGTCGCTGCGAGCGCCTCGTTTGGCCGCCGCAATAATTCGAATAGCGGTCTCAGGGTCTTTGATCATCGCTGCGCCACAACCTTGCTTTTCGATTGAGCGATCGGGACACCCCATATTGATATCTACCCCGTCAAAGCCAAGTTCATGACACAGTGCCGCAGCGTACTCCATATGAGCGGCATCACCACTAAACAGCTGTGCGACAATCGGTCGCTCGCTTTCGTCATACAGTAAATCAGCCAAGAGTTTCTCTTTCCCTTCGGGCGTAGCTCGTACCAAGCCATCAGCCGAGACAAACTCCGTCCACATGACCGCCGGGCCGCCGACCGTACCATCTGCACGAATGTGAGCACTGTATTTGGCAATGAGACGACGAAACGCGGCGTCGGTTACATCCGCCATTGGGGCAACCACCAAAAATGGTCGAGGTACTGTCTGCCAAAAATGTTTCATACGGTTATTTGTTGCCGTTACTTCTATCACAGAGAACGCAAAATTCAATGGCCCAATCACTCCTCAACTGATTCAGCAACGTCAGCCTCCTCAACGATAGGTACCACCAACTCAGCTTCCTCGCCGTCCCGCAACGGATTAAACTCAGCGTCTATTACTGCCTGTGGAGTTGGTTGCGGCACTTGCGGTGGCCCAGTTGGTACTGAAATAGAAGTGGTTGGTGCACCCTCCCCGCTGATGTAGATAGGGTCAAGTAATGCAGTAGTCGTCGTTGCCGTGTCCAATGCAGTCAGTGGTATTTCTTCGTTGACAAACAAGCGGTTACCAAATCGCATATCAATATATTGGAATGGCTCATCCTGCAGGTGGATAAATTCTTCCGACCCGACCAACGCCTGGAGGTAGTGAATAGTAGCTGTGACGTCCTGATCGAAGGTAATACGCAATTCACCCCCACGAGTAAGCGATATTACCGCCCGGGGTCCAGGACCAAGTATCACCGCCATTGGCACCAACTCACTCACCTGCGGTACCGCTCCTAGCAACCACCACAGATCATCGACCATTTCGCTTGGTAGAATATATTCCCCAATGGCCGGCAGATGTTCGGCACTGTATAGACGGACGAAGGCACCACCGCGCAAAGACGGTGCGGCAGCAAATGCGTACCCCTCACGCGACACAAACAGACAAGTATCGCCATCTTCATATTCACACCATAGAGCATAGGGCTGATATTCAGTCAACTCGATACGCAGTGTTCTGCCGTCAGTGCGCTGTAGTGTGATCGAAGACACTCGCGGCAAGTCAGCTAACTGGTCGTGGATGGTTGACGCCGGATACAACCAGGCAAACCGCCGCGGTACTAGCTGTACGTACGTCCCTGCGAGAGCTGCCTCTACCACCTCCCGGACTTCGGCGTGATCGACGGTGTCACCACCAGTAACTTCGATACTGGTGATAGTCAATGCGGAAAGACGAGTCACATGCCAAACAGTGATCAGAACACAGCTTAGCAGTATGGTTAGACCAAAACCGATCAAAGTCTGGCGTAACAGTAGTCTCGTAGCTGGATCGAGCGAGCGCCGACGGTTTTTGGGTTTCTTCATTACCGCTATGCTAGCACACTTGCACTATGATGCGTGGGCTACCTAGTTAACCGAACCAATTCGTTCTGCCCCGAAATACGGGCGCAAGACTTCTGGTATCAAAATCGTACCGTCAGCCTGTTGAAAATTCTCTACCAATGAGACTAAGATACGAGGGGTCGGAATAGCGGTGCAGTTGAGTGAGTGGGCGTACCGCAATTTTCCATCAGTGTCCTTATACCGGATATTGAACCGTCGTGTCTGGAAGTCGTGGAAGTATGAGGCAGAACTAATTTCACGATAGGTCTGCTCGCCCGGTACCCAGAGTTCGATATCATATTTCTTGACCTGACCTTGCCCTAGATCACCACCACAATTAAGGACCGTACGATACGGGATGCCAAGCGACTCGATAAACTCCTCGGTATTGCGGTTGATCCACTCGTGCCAGGTAACACTAGTTTCGTGTGAGGCCTCACACAAGATCACCTGCTCCAGCTTAAAGAATTCATGGACGCGAATCAGACCTTTGGTATCCTTGCCGTGACTACCAGCTTCGCGCCGATAGCACGGCGAGAACGCCAAATATTTACGTGGCAGATCGGCCACGGTCAAGACTTCATCGGCGTGATACCCCATCACTGAAACTTCACTCGTACCAATCAAGTAATCTTCATCTTGGGTGTGGTAGACATCATCAGCATCATTGGGTAAATGGCCGGTGCCATAGAGATTGCTCTTGCGCACGATACTGGGCGTTAACATCGGGGTAAAACCTTTTGCCAAAAAAAACTGGTTGGCGTAGTTCCAGATAGCCCATGACAAGCGGGCACCATCGCCGATCAGGAAATAGCCTCGAAAACCATGGACTTTCGTTCCCCGCTCAAAGTCAACCATCTGCAAAGCAGTCATCAACTCGATGTGGTCTTTGGCTGGGAAGCTAAAGCTGGTTTGCTCGCCCCACTGCTTAAGCTCAAGGTTGTCGGCATCACTGTCCCCGTCTGGTACCGAAACGTCCGGAATATTAGGTACCTGCAACATCAGCTGCTGCCACTCCTCGAGGACTGGGCGCAAATCAGCTTCGGCCTGTTGAATCGATTCTTTGAGTTCTTGCACCGCGGCAATCTTATGCTCACGCTCAGCAGCATCACTGGTCTTGGCAATCTCAGCTGAAGCGCGGTTCTGCTCGGCCTTCTTCTCCTCCAAAGCTGTCATGCGAGCGCGACGGTCATCGTCAACCGCAATCAATCGGTCGAGGTCAATAGCAATATGTTTCTTGGTGGCCGCGTATTTGACCACTTCTAGATTTTCACGAATAAATTTAATGTCGAGCATATTGGCTAGATTGAATGTTGGTTAGATAGTGGCGATTATAACGCATGTCACAAAAAAAATCGCCTACCAGACGAATGTCGGCAGGCAATTCCTAGGCCAGGCGGCAATTTGCCGCCTGGCCCGCCATCTCGTCAAAACCTCCACCGTACTCCGGCCGATGTGACTACCTGCCGGGTGCGGAACGTCGCCGGTTGGCACAATTGCTGCCGGCAGGCTCGAACTGTACCATCAAAGCGGTATTCACCCACTTCAGCAAATAGGCCGTGTGTCGAGCTGGTGTTAAGACGATACTCAACTCCCAACCCAGTCACCGTCCCGAGTGCGTAGCCAGATCGACTCACAGCTAACTGGCGAGAGTCGAGATAGGTATCACCGCTCAGCGTACCCCGGGCGATGGCTCGGCCGGCGAAGGCGTAGACGAATAGATCGTCGCGTGGCACGTAGCCGAGCTCCGCGCGGACCGCACCCAACCGGTCGATATCGACACCGGTTATCAGACCAAGCCGGTTCGACCCCAGCCGAGTCTGTCCAGATAGCGTGGCTGGACCGCCACTGATGGACAGACCGAAGCGCCACCGCTCAACCGGTACGGTGTAGCCGATGGTAAGAGAGCGGGTTACGCCAGTTGCCTTGCCTAGCGGCAAAGTGGCATGAAAGTCACCACGCTGAGCGGCAATCTCAGCGTCACCGCTCCCAAGTCCGGTCGCAGCCGATAGGTACCAGCCCGCAAACGGAACCGTGTCGGCCTGAGCTGGGGTAACTCCGAACAAACAGATTGTCATCACACAAAGAACCAAACGCTTCAGCATTGCTTCTTCCTCCTGAGGCTACTGCGCGCACTATGCCTGAGATTTTACCAAGACACAATATCTTCGCCCGATGAAACAATGGCAGAACCTCATAGTGCCGACTTTTATTGTCGTACTCCGTGATGTAGACCAACACCTCAAACTGAAAGAATGGTACGATACACATTGATGTGGGAGATTCAAACTATCAAGGTAGATGACTATCCGGCCCTACTACACGAAATACCTGACCCGCCGACCGAGCTCTGGGGCGTAGGTGTCCTACCGCCACCGCAGCTGAAATTGATTGCGGTGGTGGGTTCCAGGAAATATACCCGCTATGGCAAAGAAGTGGTGTCGGCCCTCATCAACGATCTGGCCGATGCACCCGTTGGTATCATTTCAGGTCTGGCAATCGGTATTGATACGTTGGCACACGAAGCAGCGCTGGCCAACGGACTCTACACGCTGGCTATTCCTGGCAGTGGCTTAGATCCTTCAGTACTTTACCCGCGCCGCAACCAACGCCTGGCCCGTCGCATCGTCGAACAGGGCGGAGGTCTCCTGTCTGAGCTATCCCCCGATACCAAAGCGGCACGTTGGACCTTTCCGCAACGAAACCGCCTGATGGCTGGTATTAGTCACGCCACACTTTTAATAGAAGCGAGCGAACGCTCTGGCACACTCATTACCGCTCGTCTGGCCGCCGACTACAACCGAGACGTATTGGCGGTGCCTGGGAGTATTTTTTCTCCACAAAGTGTGGGTACTAATCAGTTTATCCAGCTGGGTGCGACACCAATCACTAGCGGACGTGATATCCTGGCTGAGCTTGGTCTCTCTATTGATACACCAACCACCAGCCATACACCCGAGCTCACCGAGCTTGAAAGCAAAGTCCTCAACCTTTTGGCTGATCCGCACGATCTCGATTCCTTACAGCAAGCAACAGGTCTACCGGTCACAGAACTTGGTTCACTTCTTATGCGTCTGGAATTACATGATTTAATCTGGTCAGATCGTGGACATTATCAACAAAAAAACCGAACGTAATTTGACAAGCGTGACGCAACCTTGTATTTGTATCCCCCATGAGCAAACAGACCAACCACACCCTCGTCATTGTTGAATCACCAGCGAAAGCTAAGACTATTGGTAGATATTTGGGTCCTGAGTACCAAGTAATGTCATCAGTGGGTCACGTTCGTGATCTCCCCAAAAGTAATACCGACGCAGTCGATATCGACAACGGCTTCACTCCTCGCTATATCATCAGCCCTGGGAAAGAAAAAGTCATCAAAGACCTACAAACAGCAGCCAAGCAAGCCGAGCAAATTCTCTTGGCATCAGACCCTGACCGTGAAGGAGAAGCGATTGCCTGGCACGTAGCCGAACTACTACGACCAGTTAATAAGAATCTGAAACGTGTTGTCTTCAACGAGATTACAGCTGACGCCACAAAAAAAGCTATCGCTGAGCCGCGCGACATCGACGAAAATCTTAAGGCCGCCCAAGAAGCACGCCGAGTCCTTGATCGGCTCGTTGGTTATGACCTGTCTGGACTGATCTGGAAAAAGGTCAGGTACGGCCTCTCCGCTGGTCGTGTTCAGTCCCCTGCGCTGCGTATTGTAATGGAGCGAGAGCGCGAGATCCGTGCCTTTATACCCGAGGACTACTTCGTACTAACTGCCGAGTTGGGAACCGGCAGCATTTTCGCCCCCTTTACTTGTAGTGTCGAGCCGAGAGAAAAGGCCGAGGCTGAACGAATCAAAGCTGTAGGAGAAACTCACGCTTGGACGGTATTGAAAATCTCCAAACAATTGGTCAAACGCAGCCCCAAACCACCGTTTACTACCTCTACCTTGCAACAAGCAGCATCGACTCAGCTTGGGTTTGCTCCATCCCGCACTATGGCCACTGCACAAAAACTCTACGAGGCAGGTCATATCACCTACATGCGAACCGACAGTACCACCCTCAGTACCGCCGCCCTGACACAGATCCAGCAACACATTAAAACTGTCTTCGGGGCACATTTGGTTCAAGTCCGGACTTACAAGACCAAAAGCAAATCTGCCCAAGAAGCTCACGAGGCCATACGACCGACCGACTGCAATAAAGTTGAAGTGGGCGGTACCGCCGATCAGAAAGCTCTGTATGAACTGATTCGTATCCGTGCCATTGCTTCACAAATGGCTGATGCTGAGGTCGAACGTACCAAGATCACCACCAACGTGATAGACGCAACTGAAGCTATTCCTGACTTTACTGTCAACGGCTCACGAGTGGTACAGGCCGGTTGGTTAACCGTTGACATCGCCGCCCGCAGCGCTGATACCGAAGTGCCGAACCTTGATGAAGGTAGTCGACTTACATGCCGTGGTCTCACCATCATTGAGAAACAGACCCAACCACCCAATCGTTACACCGAGGCTGGATTGATCAAAGAGCTGGAGAAACGCGGCATCGGTCGACCCTCTACCTACGCCTCGATTATGAAAACACTGCAAGACCGTCACTACGTCGAGAAAGAGGGTCGCACACTGATCCCGACTGATACTGGTGAGGTGGTCTCGACATTCTTGGAACAGCACTTCGCCGAATATATCGCCGATGATTTCACCAGCGCTATGGAAGACCAGCTCGACGAGATAGCGCACGGCGATCGCGCGTATCAACCAACGCTGCAAGCCTTTTATGACCCTTTCCATAAAGCTGTGGCTGACAAAGCTGATATTGAAAAATTAACGACTCTCGGCGAAGGACCGCAGGAATTCCCGTGCCCGAAGTGTGGAGCCACCATGGTCTACAAACTTGGCCGTAATGGTACATTCTTGTCGTGTAGTCGATATCCTGACTGCGATGGTGCACGACTAAAAGACGGCAGTGAAGTGAAGCCAGAGGCCCCTATTGGTCATGACCCTAATACAGCCGAACCAATCTACGTCCTTAATGGTCGGTATGGACCGTATGTCCAACGCGGTGACACTCCAGAGAAGAAAAAAGGCAAGAAGCAACCGAAGCCGCAACGAGCACCACTACCACTAACTGTCGCACCAGAAACAGTCACCGTGGTAGATGCTTTACGCTATCTGACACTCCCTCGCGACCTAGGTAGGCACCCAGACACCGGTGAACCAATGGTCGCTAGTACTGGCCAATTTGGGCCGTACGTCGTCCACGCCGGCGATTATCGCAGCTTGACTGAACCAGACAACCCATACGATGTCACCTATGAACGAGCGCTAGAGATCTTGCGTCAGCCAAAAAAAATGCGAAAGGGTGAGAAAATCGTCAAAGAGCTTGGGATTCATCCGAAAACCCGTAAGTTGGTATACGTCTTTGAGTCTAAGTCCGGCTGCTACCTGAAGAAAGGTTTTCGTCGCATCAATCTACCTGAAGGTACTGACTTAAAAAAATTCACTATGGACGACGCTTTACAACTCCTCGAAAACACAAAATAGTATAGTCCCTTGCCAAACGTATCGTTCCTCTCTACAATTGCCTATGATGGCAAATAATGCTGTTTCAGCTCAATCAATTATTGGTCAGATGTCTGACCCAACCGAGGCAGACCGCCAGCTGGTTTCGCGAGCGTATGGGTTTGCTGCGACCGCACACAAAAACCATACCCGATATTCAAACGAACCGTATCTCAATCACGTTACTACGGTAGCGTATCGATTGGCCGAAATGGGGATGGGGCCACGTACCATCTCAGCTGCTTTGTTGCATGACACTATTGAGGATACTGATGTAACTGCAGCAGACATCAAGAATAACTTTGGTGAAGAAATTCTTTTTTTGGTGGAAGGAGTAACGAAATTGAGTTCGGTTCGCTATTATGGAGCTGATAGACATAACGAGAGTCTACGTAAGTTATTTGTCGCCACTAGTCAGGATATCAGAGTGCTGCTGATAAAGCTTATGGATCGTCTCCATAACATGGAGACGCTCAACTATGTTCCGAAGGAAAAACAAAAGCGCATCGCCAGTGAGACCTTAGAAATTTACGTACCAGTTGCACATCGCTTGGGAATGGGACGCATCCGCAAGGAACTCGAGGATCTTGCCTTCCCCTATGTCTACCCCGAAGAATACAAGCAAGTTCAAACCTTACTAGAGAAACAGCTCGGTAAGGGTGACGAGGTTCTTGAGCGAGAACGTAAATCACTTCAGAAAAAGTTGGCAGAGCAGGGCGTTACAGACTTCAATACATCATACCGAGTCAAAGGTCTTTTCAGTCTCTACCATAAACTACGCCGTAAACAATGGAACATCGAGGATGTGTACGATCTCTTAGCAATGCGTGTCATTGTGTCGACTGTAGAAGATTGCTATCGTGTCCTCGGCATTGTTCACGACCTCTGGCGGCCACTGCCCCAGCGTATCAAGGACTACATCGCCTTCCCAAAACCAAACGGCTATCAGTCGATCCATACTACCGTCGCTACCGACCACGGCAACATTTTGGAAGTACAGATACGAACACGGAAAATGCACCACGAGGCCGAATTCGGTATTGCCTCGCATATCACATACAAAAATCCTAACATACCGGGTGCTGGGCAAGGTTGGTTTAGTTACTTGATACCCTCACTGTTTCGTCCATTCCGGACCGCTACCGATCCCGACACACTGATTACCAAGGACCAACCACATCACGCCAAGATACCTAAATGGATCAGTCAGATTGGCCAGATGTACTCGCGCGAACAGTCATCTGGGAATGAGTTTGTTGAAGATATGCGCAAAGATTTTTTTACGCACCGCATCTTCGTCTTCACTCCAACCGGTGACGTGGTCGACTTACCTATCGGGGCAACACCAATTGATTTTGCCTACGCTATCCACTCTGAAATTGGTGATCGCACAGCTGGCGCTAAAGTGAATAATAAACTCGTTCAGCTTGATACTGAGCTAAAAAATGGAGATATCATCGAGATTGAAACTAAGAAAAACGCCCACCCGACCAAAAAGTGGTTGGATAGCGTAAAGACCTCTTTAGCTAAACGACGCATTAGAAGTGCGTTAGAACAGCAAAGCAAGAGTGGTCATTGAGTAACTTTATAAACTCCTCTATACCCAGAGCATAAGGCGTTACAAATAACGTGTTCTGGCACAGGACCAGGGAATTTTTCTCGCTATGGTGCCGGCAGCCGCCGGCACATTTTTTTGGTCTCATTCATCCCAGCCCCACTTT
>SKHJ01000026.1 GCA_007116965.1 Candidatus Kaiserbacteria bacterium | reverse complement strand
TGAAACAGAAAATCCGTCTTTGGAATGACTACTACAATAACCTGGAACACTGCGGACTTGATGGCAAGACGCCCAATGAAGTACTATATGGAAAAGTGACAAAAGTGCGTACCTAAAACAACTGGCTTGAATTCACATCCAAAACGCAACTTTTCAAATAATAAAACTCAGAAGGAGGATCAGGGCGACAAAAACCCAAAGGTACTTGGTGGTATTGATGACATGTGCGGCATACGGGCGGAAACGATTACTGAACCCATTGATGACTGTTTGTCGAGGGATGGTCCAAGCAATGATAGCGCCACCGACTAGTCCTAGGACGATCACTACTTGATTGGCAGCGAACATGTCTAACACTTCAAGGAACGGCCGATCAAAGACAGTAAATTCAGCAGGCGTGAAGCTCAGAGCAGCTAAAATACCAAGTGGTAGTATAGGTAAGAATGCAGCGACTGTAGCCCAGGCGTGGGTCAACCTTAGTTCTTCGCGTAGAGCGGTTTTGACCACCTGCATACCAGCGATTGAAGAACTAAGTGCCGCCAAGAAAAACAACCAAAAAAAGGCAACGGCTAAGATACCGCCAAACGGTATGTTGGCAAAGGCCAAAGGTAGCGTAGAGAACGCTAGGTCGGCCCCTTGATCTGGTTGTAAACCAAAAGTAAAGACCAGCGGGAAGATCATCAGCCCGGCGATTAGGGCAACAACAGTTTCAATACCTGCGATCCAACCAGTGGCACGAGGTAGATTGGTGTGTTCAGGTAAAAAGCTACCGTAGGTGATGAGGTAGCCTTGGCCAATTGCTAGAGAGTAAAAAGCCTGACCAAAGGCGAGTACCCAGAGCGTGGGTGAGAGAAAGCTCGAGAAATCTGGTGAAAAAAGAAACGTCATGGCTTCTTTGGTGCCAGGCAAGGTCAAGCTGTAGCCAGTGAGGAATAGTATGGTCAACAAAAAGAGCGGCATCATTATCTTACTCAAGGTCTCAATGAGGCTCACGCCACGTGCAACAATTATTGCGGTAATCAAGGATACGGCCAAAAAGTAGAAGATCGAAGAAAAGCCAGCGGTAAACTCAGAAAATGATCGAATGTTACCCGTTACACTGTCGACCGCATAGGCCATGGTCCAGCCAGTGATGACCAAGTAATAACTCATAATGAGCATGGTCAAACCGACAACGAGCCAACCAAATAAGCCACCGTAGCTGTAGAGACTACGGAAGGTTTTAACCGGACTACCGCGTTCGACTCTGCCGGCACTGATCTCGATGATCATCAGGGGAATGCCAACTGCCAATACTGCGATAATATAGGCAATGATGAAGGCGGCACCACCATTCTCACCAGCGATATAAGGAAAGCGCCAAACGTTACCCAGCCCCACAGCTGCCGCTGCTGTAGCCAGCACGAAAGCACGCTCGGAAGACCACGTAGCCCGAGTGATGCGCGGAGCGGTAATAGTTACTGGCATATCTCAGGATTGTAGCAACTAGCCAGATATACAATTCCTGAACAATTCACAGGTTATCGGCCTTGTCCGTAATGGATACGTAACTTACGTACATGCTCTTCATAGGTTTCAGAGCAATGAAAGCCACGCCGACTGTCGTGAAAGTAGAAGAGGCAGTCGGTGGCGATGGGGTTAAGAGCGGCAATCACGCTGGCTACCCCAGGATTGGCAATCGGGTGAGGAGGCAGGCCTTGGTTTTGGTAGGTATTGAAGGGGGAATCGATAAATTTGTCGGCGGGGCGGGGGACAGGCCACCAGTTGCCACCTTGTTCATTGGTTCGTGCATACTGTAATGTCGCATCAATCTGTAGCGGCATATCGATAAATAGACGGTTCCAGATGATGCCGGCGATGACTCGTTGCTCTTCAAAGCGAAACGACTCGCGGTCGAGTAGTGAGGCAAGAGTCAAGACATCTTGTAGCGGTAGTGTCGATTCCAAGTCAGCAGGATAGCGATTAAGCACGGTGCGCTGGAAGCGTTCGTTGACTAGCGCGGCAACAAACTCAGGTTGAGCATTACTGGGTACTACGTAGCGACCTGGCGCCGCAACTCCCTCAGGGAAAGCAGGGGTGCGAGTGGTTAGTTCTCGTAGGAAGGTGTCTTGCTGCCTGCTGTCCCAACCGAGTATTTGCCCGAGATTATGAGTAACCTGCTCTTTGCGTTCACCAGGCAGGATAATAATAACTCGGCTCTGCGGAGTGGCCAGGGTCTGGAACCAACTTTGGGTACTTACCTGAGCCAACATCCGGTCAAGCCAGCGGTCGGTTGGTCGCTCACTCAAAAATGGCGCAACAGTATCCTGGACAAGACCTTCGAGGCTAGGGTCGGTGGTGATGACTTGCGCGATTGGATCTACACTGACCGGAAAAGGCTCTAACAATCGAGCCTGCTCCACAGTAGGTGTTAGGTAGAGACTATGCTCGATGACTGCCAATTTAGCTTGCAAGAGGGAATAGACTGCCGTTGTTAGAATGAAGAGCATAGCAACCACACTAGCGCTGGCTATTCGCGCATAGAGGGTCAATTTCGGTTGGTTTTTGATCAAATCGAAACGTCGCATAGTCATTTAATCTGAGCATAGCATAGCCAATGCGCTCAGGGTAGCTTGGTGACAACCGCAGCGAGAACGTCCCAAAAACGCGGGGCAACGTAGAGTGTGTTGTGGTTGGTGCCAGTGATGATATGAAAATCTGGCTCTGGCTCGAGCGCTGTACGCACTCGCTCGCTGTGGTGTCGGGGAACGACTCGATCTGACTCGGCGACAATAATACTAACTTGTGGCGAAGCTTGCGCCCACTCTGCTACTAATAGATCAGTGCGTAATAACCAACGTGCCGGATATATCCAGACCGCCTCTTGTACCCGCTCAGAGAGACGAGCAAAAGGTGTGATTAAGATCAAGTGATCTGCAGTCTGGTGGGTACTGTGATAGCTGGCAAACCCGCTGCCGATACTTTCGCCCACTAATACAGTTCGTGAGTATGGGAGAGCGGCTATAAAATCGGCAACGGTATAGGTATGGGCGAGGAGTAAATCTGTACGCGGGGCACTTGCTTCCGCAAAGCCAGGGTATTCAACTAAAAGAACGGACGATCCCTGGGCGCCAAACTGATGTAGGTAGGGGGAGCGATGACAGGCGCGACCAGCGTTGCCGTGGTAGATAATCACGATTGTCTCAGCTTGCGCTACTGGGTGGTAGTAACCGCGCAGTCCGTCGACGTCAGTGATAACGTAATGTTCCAGTGAT
>SKHJ01000051.1 GCA_007116965.1 Candidatus Kaiserbacteria bacterium | reverse complement strand
TGTTTGATGGCTTTAACAGCGGCAGAGCCGGCGGTACCGCCACCCAAGACTAAGATCTCGGTTTTTATCATTTCTGACATGGACTACTAGTGTACGGTATTTGTGGGTAAGTCACAAAGTTACGATGAGCGATCAGATGTGGATGTGCTACAATTTTTTTATGAGTACACATCTATATCTTGATAGTGGCGATCCGCAACACACTCGAGACTTGCTTGAGCAAGGTGTGTTGTTGGCCGGAGTAACCACTAATCCGAGTTTGGTGGTACGACACCCTGAGGTGGTGGCGCGAATTGAACAGAAAGAGTATTTCACCAAGAATGAGATCAATGCGCTCTATAAGCAGATCGTACAAGAAATCGCTACAATGGTAGATGAGTCAGTATCGGTCGAAGTGTATGCCAATTGTGACACTACCGCTCGAGAAATGCTCGAGCAGGCCTGGGAGATGAATGGTTGGATCCATAACGCACACATCAAATTGCCGGCTACCCCGGCTGGTCTGACGGTAGCGGAGCAACTGGTCGCTGAAGGTATACGAGTCAATCTGACGCTTTGTTTTACCCAGGAACAGGCAGCTGCAGTGGCCAGCGCGACGGTCGGAGCGGCTCCTGGACAAGTATTACTCTCACCGTTTATCGGTCGGTTGGATGATAAAGGTCAAAACGGTATGAGCTTGATCTACCACATCCAGCGTATGTATCATGAGGCAGGGGTAGAGCACGTGCGATTGCTGGCGGCCAGTTTGCGGAGTCGGGAACACCTTCTAGCTTGTTACGCCGCTGACGTTGATATCATTACTGCACCATATCAGCTCTTACTAGAGTGGTCAGACGATGATTTTCCGATGCCTGAGGAATCTTTTATGTACGAACCAGGTCTGATCGAGATTCCGTACGAAGAGCATGACGTACATACACCGTGGCGTTCATTCACTTTACAGCACCCACTCGTGACTGCTGGGGTAGAAGGGTTTGCGGAAGATTGGGATGCGGTACTGGGTGAAGTGGGGCGTAAGTGATCATCGCTGGCAGTCTGGGCAGTAGTGGGTGCCGCGTCCAGCAACGCGGGTTTTTTCGATAATTCGACCACACTCAGGACAAGGTGTACCTTGCTGGCCAAATACTTTTAAATAGTCGGTGTAGTTACCAGCCTGACCACCAGTATCTGTAAAATGCTGGAAGGTGGTCCCACCTACTGCGATTGCAGCCGTCAGTATTTCGCTCGCTGCTTGGGCGATAGCTAACGCTTCACGTTTTAGCACGCGGTCAGCTCGCCTGGTCGGACGTACTCCGACCCGGAACAACACCTCATCGACATAAATGTTACCGAGTCCGGCGATCAGCGTTTGGTCTAGTAAGGCGGCTTTGATTGGTGTTTTGCGGCGTCGTAGTTTTTTGGCAAAGGTTATTGGGTCAAAATCAGGGCTGTGTGGTTCAGGACCAAAGGTGGCTCGAATACATTCGGTCTCTCTGGCGTTAGCTCGCTTACAGTACCCAAAGAGTCGCATATCGTTGAAGTAGATGGTCACACCAGTGTGTAAAGTAAAACTGACCCGAGTATGTTTGTGTGGTAGATCACTAACGTCGGTCGCTGTGAGGGTATGACCGCCACCGCTGATTCTTTTGTTTTTATCAGTGAAGAGGATCTGTCCGGTCATCTTGAGGTGAATCAATAAGAATTGATCTGGATGATCTAAAAAAGACACGATCAATAGCTTACCGATCCGGTCGATGGATTGGATAGTTAAACCAACTAACGCATCTTCAATGCCGCTGTCATACGCAACCGTTTTGGCATGAAAGACCTCTATACCTGTGATGGTACTGTCGGTCATTAGTGGCAGCATTTGTCGGCGTACTGTCTCGACCTCAGGTAGTTCGGGCATAGTATCTGCAAGCCTAGCACGACGCTGGCATAGCGCAACAGAGCAGCGTGCTATGATGAGGTGTATGCGGCGTATATCTTGTTCAACAATTGACCTACACACTCGGCTGGCGGTGCTTGTAACGCTGTCTGGTTGGGTACTGTTATTTTGGTCTTATACGCCAACACATTGGTATACGGGACTACTGCCAGCTGTCGTCGTTAGTGTCACTGGATTGTTATTGGTCGCTACGGTAGGTGGCAATAAGCTGACGGCCCTGCTTGGTAAGGTGGTGATTTTTATTGCTGCCATACAGTTGTTTATCGCTTTTATTGAAAGTCTAACCATTGCAGTTAATAGTAGCGAATGGTGGTTGATCTACGCTATTATCACCGGCCTCGTTCTTGAGCGTGTCAGTCCACATCAGCAATTTTATCCTTGGATGTTTTTGGGCATTGCGACCAAAGTACAATTCGGTCTGGTCAGTGGAGCAGTAGTGCACTTTGAGTATTCTGCAGGGTTATTGCCTGAGGCAGTATGGTGGAGCTCTGTTGCTGTGCTGGCAGTATCAGTACCGCTTGCTGCAACTAAACAGCGTACGTTGTATCGAATGCTGGTTGCTTTGAGTTCTCTAGTGAGTGTTTTGTTACTAACCGATCTGGCTGCACGATTTGGTACTCTCACAGTCACCGCCATGGTATTGGCGCTGGCAGCAATTCTCTGGCTACCCTTGGTTGACCGGTGGGTCGGGCGAAAGATTTTCTTGCCGAGTACGTCAGGGGTTGGTAGACAGTAGATATTGTGCTACTGTTGTCCCGCTATGTCAAATAAGTATGATGTAATAGTAATAGGTGGCGGAGCGGCTGGGATGATGGCGGCTGGCCGCGCAGCGCAGCGCGGCCGGCGCGTCTTACTGCTAGAGAAGAATAAAGAACTCGGCAAGAAACTGTCCATCACTGGCGGTGGGCGCTGTAATATTCTCAATGCTGAGTCAGATACCCGCAAACTACTGACTCACTACGGTGAGGCGGCCAAATTCCTACACTCACCGTTTGCCCAGCATGGCATGCAGGATTCGTGGGACTTTTTCACGAAACGAAATGTTCCGTTAGTGGTAGAGGCGCGTAAGCGAGCTTTCCCGCAGAGCATGCATGCACCAGATGTCACCGCCTGCCTGCGGCGATATCTGACTGAGCACCGAGTGGAGATCAAGACTGGGCATCCGGTCGTAGCTATAAAAGCAGAGGGCAGACAAATCGCATCGGTAACAACCAAGCAAGGTCAAGAATATACTGCTGACACTTACATCCTCGCGGCTGGCGGCGCCTCCCATCCTGAGACTGGCTCGACCGGCGAAACTTTTGCCTGGCTAACTGAGCTTGGCTATCAGGTACATGAGTCAAATCCCAATATCGTACCCCTCCAGGTTGCCGAAGACTGGGTCAAGCAACTTTCGGGGACGACGTTATCTTTTATGCAGATCACTTTTGGTACTGAT
>SKHJ01000053.1 GCA_007116965.1 Candidatus Kaiserbacteria bacterium | reverse complement strand
GCGCGGTCAACGCGGTTAAGATGTTTGTGCATACTCGCTTGTATTGATTAGTTGCCAACACAACTAGCGTACCGGCGAGTATGTTTGTTTCAAGTGTTGCGTTTCAGATTAGAATTCAAGTATAGCGCCCGAGCAGAAAGCCATTCTGCTTCCACGATAAATCGGTCTTCAATAGCGCCAAAGTTATTACAAGTAACCAAGGTCAAACGCGGACCGGTATCAGCAATCGGCACCACCACTTCACTAGCCCGAGCTTCATACACACGATCAACTCGGTAAATATGTTCGTGGGTGGCAGAGAAGACACGGATAGTATCTCCCCACTGTAAACGCTCAATGTCATTGAAGGCTTGGAAATTACGATTCACAACGTTTGGTAATCGGCTTGAATGACCTAGAATCAGAATATTACCGTCTCGTACCAGATCAGCTGCGTCTGGGTGACGCACTACTCCACCGAGCAAGGCTGCATCGAGGTCGGCCACCCTGCGAGAGGTTGGATTCAGCACCGGTACCGTTCGGTCGAGGCGGTCGATGGTGATACGTACAGGCAAGGCTTCCCTTGAGCTGATCGCTTGCTGACTGATAGTCGGAGTAGCCAGTGGCTCAACCTCTTCACCCAACTGACGAGCCGCTTCAGACCCAGTAGCGACTTCAGTCTGAGCTGTATGAGCAACAACATCGCTTGCTGTGGCAACGACATCATCCTGACCCGTAGTAGCAACCGATTCTGCTTCAGCCGCGGGCGGTTCTGGTACAAAGTCAATCGCTACCAAGAAACCATACGTGATCACCAAAACTGAAACGAACACCATAACAAAACGCTGCTTAGCGCCAGCTATGGTCTCGATCATATTTGTTTGTGGTGATAATTGTGTCATATCGTTGGTTTAGCTGCTGTCTCGTAAGTAACCCAGCTTGCAGTATACTAGCATTTATTTATGATTTTGTCAATAGAAAATGGTAATGTGTACACACATTACCATTTTCTATTGACAATAATGTCGCTCTGTGGTAGCTTCGGCTCATATGAACACACCGCAAACCGATACAAATCCCCCACGACGACCAACTGCGCGTGAGCGTATGACCAAGGCTCTGGCGGTGTTAGGATTCCTTGCCTTACTGGCTGCTTTAGCTTGGATCATCTTTACTACCGTAGCAATGATTCCCCACATCACGGCTTCCGTGGCAGATCTATTACGTGACCAAGAGACCGATACGACGGTAACTCTGGACCTGAGCACCAGCCCAGATACCTTCAGTCCTGGCGAGGTAATCACTATCAGCTGGCCAGAAGTTTCAACTCCCGGTACCTTTGCGGTCGCTTTTACGTGCGAACCAGATATTGCTATACAATTACGAACACCCGAATTTGGTAGCCTAGCCTTAGAGTGTGATCGTCTCTACAACATTGGTGACCTGACAACCATAGATTTACTCTTAGAAACAACCACCAGCCGTGAGAAAATTACCCTCGCATACCAAGTTGCGTTCATCCCTGAAACCAACCCCACCGATATCCAAACCACCGTCGGTCAGCTGGAAGTACGAGGTACCGCGCTAGATGACGAAACTGTCGCAGATCTAACCGAAGAACCACTTGAAGAAGTTATCGCTGAACCTACAACTGAGGAGGAAGAGGCAGTGGTTGTCTCGCCACCAACCGTCCCCAGCCAGCCCGCGCCCTCTCAGCCACCAGTTTCTCCTACTGAACCCACTGTCACCATCCCGGTCTCTGACCCAGCTGGCTTTACCGACGTAGGAGTTCGCTTTGTCAGTGCCGGTACCCTCGATAGCCAACAGAACTTCCGCCCGAGTGGCAATCTACCACCTAACACAACTGGAGCCATCCGTTTTGCGGTCAAGAACACTGGTACCCGTACTTCTGAGCCGTGGACATATACGGCCGAATTACCTAACGGACAGACCTACCGTTCACCGAGCCAAAGCCCCTTGCGACCCAATGAAGAAGCTACCCTGACCCTTGGCTTCAGAACTGGACCCGAGCGTGGCTGGCAAGACCTGACCATCCGCATTGAGACTTTGCGAGATAGTAACCAGGCCAACCACTCCATCAATTGGCGTGTCGACGTTCGCTAGTAACGCTAGTATAAAGGAAGAAACAAAAAAGCCGCTCGCTTCAGCGAGCGGCTTTTTTTCTGTTGTTAGATATCCAAGCTGGCCATCCGTGCGTTAGACTGAATGAACGACTTGCGGCTGGCGACATCCGTCCCCATCAAAACATCGAAGATGCGGTCCGCTTGCTCAGCATCGTCAATAGTCACCTGTTTCAAGACTCGGTTGGCTGGATTCATAGTAGTCTCCCACAATTCTTCTGCGTTCATCTCACCCAAACCCTTGTAGCGTTGAATACGTGCTCTGCTAGCTTTGGCTACTACTTTCTCATCTTCGGTACCGGCCATCTCATCATCATTGTCTTCTGTCGGTATCTCGTCCTCCAGCTCAGCTGGGTCGATTCCCAGGATCTGAAACTTCTCCTCATCAGTGTACGCATATTGTACGTCTTTCCCTTGCTGGATCTTATATAGTGGCGGCTGAGCTATGTACACGTAGCCATCTTCGACCAACGGTCGGAAATAGCGGTAGAACAAGGTCAACAATAAAGTCCTAATATGAGCCCCATCAACATCTGCGTCGGTCGCGATAATGATCTTATGGTACCGCAATTTTGAAACATCAAATACATCACCAATGGCTGTCCCGAGCGCAATCACTAAGTTCTTGATCTGGTCAGAAGCCAACATCCGATCGATACGTGCTCGCTCGACGTTGAGGATCTTACCGCGCAACGGCAAAATAGCCTGGGTGCGCCGATCCCGACCCATCTTGGCCGAACCACCCGCTGAATCTCCCTCGACAATGAATAATTCTGACTCGTTAGCCTTCTTGGTCTGACAGTCCGCCAACTTACCAGGCAAGGATAGACCATCGAGCGCCCCTTTACGTAATACACTATCCTTGGCAGCCTTGGCCGCCTTGCGGGCCTTAACCGCAATAATGGCTTTATTGATGATGGCCTTAGCGTCATCCGGATGTTCTTCTAAGAATGAGCTGAACGCATCAGCAAAGACTGATTCGACCGCCCCCCGCGCCTCGACTGATCCAAGCTTAGCCTTGGTCTGCCCTTCAAATTGTATTTCTGGCATCTTGACCGACACCACAGCAGTGATACCCTCCAGTACATCGTCACCAGTGAACGAATCGTCTTTTTCTTTCAGCAGGCTGTTCTTGCGCGCGTAGGTATTGAGAGAACGCGTCAACGCAGTCTTAAAACCAGTAATATGCGTACCGTGTTCTGGATTGTAGATATTATTAGCAAAAGCTGAGATACGAGCCGAGATATCATCAACGTATTGCAAAGCCACTTCCACCGACAACACAGCCGGGTCAACGTCCTGCCGTTCAACGTAAAATATGTTCTTATGGACCGGTTTTTGGTGCTGGTTGTTAAAGGCCACCAAAGAGCGCAAACCCCCTTCAAAGTAGAAGTGCTGATGCGGCACCTCCAAGTGTTGGTCGGTCAGAAACGGCGTGGCTGAGAAATCTGTTTTCTTGATTTGCTCCGGTGTCATTTCCCGAGCGTCAATAACGTGTAGTTGCATTGCTTTCACCAGATACGCCTGTTGCCGCAGGTGGTTAACGATACGTTTGAAGTCATACACAATCTCCTTGAAGATCTCTGGGTCAGCTTGGAATGTGATAATGGTGCCGGTCACATCTGAAGCGCTGACCTTCTTAACTTTAGCCTTCGGTACGCCAATATTGTATTCCTGCTTATAATAACCACCGTCGCGATGTACTTCAGCTATCAGATGCGTCGAAAGAGCGTTGACCACCGACACTCCTACCCCATGCAGTCCACCCGAAACCTTATACCCTTCCCCGCCAAACTTACCGCCGGCGTGTAAGGTGCACAGAATAGTTTCAAGCGCTGAGGTCTTGGTTTGCTTGTGCGTGTCAACCGGAATGCCGCGACCGTTATCAGCCACCCGGACGTAATTGTTAGGCAAGAGCGCCACTTCTACTCGATTGGCAAATCCCCCCATCGCCTCATCACGCGAGTTATCAAATACCTCAGAGATCAAGTGATGCAAGCCATCCGGACCAGTGGTACCGATGTACATTCCCGGCCGCTTACGCACCGGATCGAGGCCTTCAAGCACGGAAATGGCCGATGCATCATACCCTCCGTTGGTCTTTTTGCTGGCAGTTTTGGCGGCTTTTTTGGCTGTCATGCAGAATAGAATTTAATAAATAAACAGCAGTCATTATACCATACTCTCGCCCTTGTGCCTGCCTTGAAATATGCTAATTTTGAGGCGGAAACTATAGACAGGAGAGGACTATGCAAGGCACACCTTACGCCCAACAAAATGGGTTTGTGGCGTTACACTTTGCTGATCGCCATACCAGCGGTTGGTGGGGTTACCGGAGCGGTCTCACTAGACTGTTCCGAGGCAAATTCACCATTTACCCTGATCCGCAACTACTTCGGCGTAATGATGCCGAGATGCTAGCATGCGGCATAAGATTGACTGATCCAGAATGTCGCATCACTATCTGGGAGTTGGTAAACCACCAAATCATCTGACCTCCCAACCTGCCTTCGTGGCGGCGTCGTAGATAGCCTGCATATAGCCATCTACCTCGCTGCCGTCGAGGGTTTTTTCGTGTGACTGAAAGACTAGACGGAACGCAAAGCTCGTGCGGCCATCTTTACTAAACTCATCAAATAACGTCGTCCGCACCCGCAGTGGACCTGCGTGCGCATCGATCTCTGCTTGTACTTCCGCGGCTGAAAGTTTGACGTCAACCCACAGCGCGATATCCCGTGTCACGAACGGATAGACCGAAAATGGTCGGTAGGTTACCGGATCGGCTGACGCTACCGGCTCGTATCCGCTGGGCGTCGGTAAAGCAGTTAGTAGTGCGGTTAGGTTACACTCTGCCACCCCTTGCTCTATGTGCCAGTCTGGCGTAACCCCTATTAGTTCATTTAGTTTGGTGAGTGTCGCCTCTACGATCTTGTCCTCTTTGCCACTGTAGCCGGTACTTTTGGTACGGACGCCGACAGCTAAGGCGGTGTGCTCAACTAAACCCTGCTCCTCGTCTTTACTAAACACCGTACCAAGCTCAAATACCCGCGTATCAGTCGTTCCGAGTAAATCTGGCAACGTTGCATTGCGATCAAGTACTTCGGTAATATTTTTACGCAAATTCGATCGCAAATAACTTTTATCGCTCGCAAGCGCATTAGCCAGCTGGATCTGATCTTTCGGTCGGAAACTAGACGTGATCACCTCAGAGAAGCCTTCGGCCAACAGTATCGTACGGATTTGTTCACTGTAGTATTGCTGGGCGTTGACCGCAGTCAGCGGTTGCCTCTCCGGCGCCACAGCCGCAATATGCTCATAGCCGTAGATTCGTCCCACCTCCTCGATCAGGTCTTCTTCCAATAAAAGATCGGTTCGCTCCCACGGACCCGTAACCTGCCACGTATCACCATCACTGACCACCGTTGCACCGATTCGCGCAAGAATTGATTGCATCGTTGGCGGCGGTATGTCAACCCCTAACATAGCTACCGCTCGGGCTGGCCGAAACATTACAGTCGGATTAGTCTTGCGGGTAAGATACTCATCCACCCAACCCACAAATGACCCGCCAGCGATATCTTTGATCAGCGCCACAATAGCCGCTTGTGCGTACTCCGGTAAGTCTCGCGCCGGTTCGTTCTCAAACCGTTTACTCGCGTCGATGACGATACCTAAGCCACGAGCGGTTTGTCTAGTGAGCGTGGGATCAAAATGAGCTGCTTCGATGATAATGTTCTTGGTGCCGCTATGGACACCAGCAAACGCACCACCCTTGACACCCGCTAAGCCGATCGGGGTATCAGACGAACCATCAACGATCAACAATTCGCTCCCGGTGAGTTCTACAATTCGTTCAACCTCTTTCTCACCCTCTGGTAAAAGGGAGATGATCTCACCTACTCTCGCTCGCCGGACGGTAAACTGCCACGCTCCCTCGTGCTGAGGAAATAAATCAGCGTCATACGCGTGCAACGGCTGCCCAAGCGCAAACATCACGTAGTTGGTTGCATCCACGATGTTATTGATAGGTCGCTGCCCAATCGCGCGCAGTCTTCTCTGCAGCCATTCAGGCGATGGTTTGACTGTCACGTCGGTGATCAGACTAGCAGTGAAGCGTGGGCAGGCTTGCGGATCAACAATGGTTACCTTAATCTGGTCAGTAGTTGCCAGCTGGGGTGGTGTTTGTAAAGGATCAAAAGCCAGCGGGGTATCGGTAATAACTGCTAGTTCGTGCGCAATTCCTCGGTGTGAGAGACAGTCTGAAGAACGATTGGGCAGGACATCAACATCAATGATCGTATCCTCATCAGTCACTACGACCCTTTCGAGCTCGAAGGCATGCGTACCAAGTAATTCTGCTGCCTGCTGGGCAGTCAGTTTGGTTTCACCGAGATAATCTTGTAGCCAATTCCAAGAGACCAACATACTAAAATTGATTTATAAATCGTAAGTCACCGGTATACATATGACGAATATCATCGATACCGTACTTCATCACCGCCAAGCGGTCGATACCCATCCCGAAGGCATAGCCTGAGAACTGCTCAGGATCAACTCCTGCATTTCGCAGCACGTTAGGATGCACCATCCCCGCTCCCATCAATTCGATCCAGCGACCAGCCAGTGCCGAGGTGTCAGACAGTAGCCGCATATCAACCTCCACCCCTGGTTCAACAAACGGAAAGAAGCCTGGCCGAAAGCGGATTTCCACGTCACCACCCAAAAACCGACTAAAGAAGTATTCAATGGTACCTTTTAAGTGACCCAAGTGAATACCTTCTCCAACTTCTAAACCCTCGAGCTGATAGAATTGGGCCTCGTGTGTCGCATCGGTCGCTTCGTTACGAAAAACCTTGCCTGGCATAATCGCTCGCAGGGGTGGCGTATGCTGCTCCATGTATCGTATCTGCACCGGACTGGTGTGTGTACGCAGGACGGTCGGCTCAGACACATCCTGTGGCTTGAACCAAAACGTATCCTGCATATCGCGTGACGGATGATCCTTAGGGACATTGAGTTGATCAAAATTATAATGCTCTGTCTCGATCTCTGGCCCTTCGGCAAAAACAAAGCCAACCTCAGCGAAGATATGGTTGATCTCAGCAATCATCTGCGTCAACGGGTGTTGATGGCCGTGAACTGACATATGGCGACCATCATAGCAAAATAACCGCTCTTACTCCACCTTTTTAGGTCTTTATGACCCGAGTTCAAGACTAAGCTCCGCAAAATAATCACCGTCTTGCACAATGACCTGACCACCTTCGACTATAACCGTGATGTCTGGATTGGGATACAGTAATTGGTGGTTCTGCCATGAACGATCGTCGATCTCGGTGACATACAGACCAGTATCAAGCTGGAGCAATACCAGGTCACGGCTCCCTGGCACAAAATCAAACCAGTGCACGGTCTGGCCTTTGCGGTCTAATCGTATCTCTGAACGACACGTCTGACCAAACCACGACCCCCGTTCAAACAACGTCGTCGTAGCTGCCGCCGGATCAACTCCAAGCGCGTCGGCTACATGCTGGCCATAATGACTGGCAATTTGGGCTAAAGGGGCAGAAGGTACGCAGAAATAATACGGGATGGAGCGTAAGGTACCGCGGTATTCTGCTACAACCTCGTCACCCCGTCGAAGTAAAGCTATGTTGTTCTGTAGTACCGTTGACGTAGCGGTAGTAGCGATACCTAATTGGGGACTAGTGGTAGCAAAACGAAACCGCGGTAATTCTTCAACTGGCCATGCCGGACGGTCCAACTCAGTGAACCGCTCGGTCAAGAAGGTGAATTCTGGATTTTTCTCCCAACTACTGGTTGCTATTTGTGGACTGTAGGTGACCGAAACAGTACTTGACGCAAAGGCAAACGGTAGCTCTACCACTGACTCATAACCCAGAAAAACCGGCTGCCCATCTAGGCTACGGTATGAAGTAATGGGTCGCACCTGCGGTATCTCCGGTATCGTGAAAGCCGCTACCTCTGTCACCATTTGTTCGTACACTGGTAGATTTTTTACCCACGTCTGTAGACCCTCTCCTTGTACATGCACTTGGTGGATACCTGGCAGCAGGCCTTGTACGTACGTTGCTCGTCGGAAAAAGCGAGTGTTTTGCACTGGTTTGTCATCGACAAATATCTGACTGTCATCAACTTGCGTAGCAATGTACAAGGCCCCAGTGAGAACCAAGACTGGTTCTTCTGAAAAAAGTTGGAACCGATAGCCGTTGGCATACAGTATTAGTAACGGCATTACACACAAAAAAATAAACAGGAGAAGGTAAAAAAAGACCGTGCGGTGGCGTCGCTCCAGTGGCGGCATATGATACGCGGCAGACATACCAATATATTACCAGATAACCATCATGCCTGCCGGTTACCTCACTGACGACTCTTGGGTGTAACCCAAAAACCCATATACCGGCCCAACATCAAGCGCGTCTGGGCGTCGAGGCCAGGAATAGCACTGAAGATGATCATCGTTGCCGGCACCATGATCCACTGTAGCGCCATTACTACGTAACGGAAACGACTCGCGCCATCGGGTCGCGGCGGGATCAAAGAAAGTGACACGATAGATGAAAAAACCAAACCAAACATTGCCACAATCAAGAGATCACGCACCATAATAGGCAGATTATACGAGAGGACAGTTTGGTGAAATTCTTGTCCGCCCAAGAATATCGGCGCCCAACCAAGGATAAAGAGCATGATCGGATTGGTAACGAGCGACCAATATCCTTCCGCTTGCTGTAAGCCAATAGTAATTCTTCGTCGCAGTGATATCTCTTTGTTATGCGCGAAATGGTAGATGACATAGACAAAATTCTCGACACCATAGGTCCAGCGACGATGTTGTCGGTAGATCTGAGCGATAGTCTGCCACAGATTACGACCGACATTAGCGTCCATCGAAACTGGGTAGGACAGCGGTATGACCCGGTAATCACCATTATTAGCTATAAATAAGTTCCAAAATATGCGTGAATCTTCACTGACCATATTTCGCTGCCAGTACCCGACCTCATACAGTGCCTGAAAACTCACCGAGTGAGACGAAAAGGTAGCCATTCGCTCTGGACGTTCTTGTTGAACCATTTCCCAAAAGGTACTACTCATCGCTACCACCCGTGACAACGCCGGCGCTTCCCAGACATTATTATTAAAGACTGGGATGGGCTGAAATGAGGTCTTAAGTGGTTGCTCCGCCGTCAAGAAGTGCCAGGTGAGACAATTAAAGTAATCTGGGTAGATGACCGTATCGATATCAAAGATAGATACAAGCACCTCACTGTATTTCAAACCCTTCACATCAAGTATCTGTTGTCTGGCTTGTTCAGCGGCATAGGCAGCATTTGAGCCTTTGCCGGCCATCTCGCCAGGTAGACCGCTCGGGTGGTGACTGACTAAAAAGGCACCAAATGTACCTGCCCAGCGATTGGCAACGGCGCGTGCGATTGCTGCCGCTTCTTCCCCTGCTCGCTCCTCAACGGCCAGTACCACCAAAATTCGCTCGCTAGGTGTCTTCGCCGCAGCCAACGCTTTGACTGAACCATTGACAACATCAAATGATTCTTTATAGAAGGGTAAAATAACCAAATGATTGATATGTTCATGCGGCATTGATTGGAGGCGATCCGCCCAGTCAACCTGCAAGTTATAGCGCAAGCGTTTCCAGTTGTAACGCAAGTGGTAAGAAAGAAAAAAAGTTTTCAATATCCAATAGATGGCAAAAGCAATAATGAAATACGCCGCCACAAACGGCGCAAAGGCTGAGAGTAAAAGTACCCCGATCAGGGTGACCCAGGACGCCAAGCCTGGCAGTATCTCTAAGAGACGATACAAACGGCGCTGTCTGCCTGTCAACTCAGTCGCTCGACCAACGTGAAAATCTGGTCGCCGGGCGTATGGTAGTAAGTGTTCGCTGCTAGATTCTGAATGATTCGTCATAGCCACCGCGGGAAGATCCAGTATGCTGAGTATAGCGTTTCTGCGGTCAGAAATAAAGTCACGGTAGTAGTCAAAGCCAGGCGATGATGTCAACAAGTAGCAACCGCTCACGGCAAGCATACAGTGTGGCCTCACTCGGATATACCGCACACCGAGCTAAACGCTCGGTCGAGACACACAAAATTAGCCGCCCGTAAGCTAGCTTCCGGCGGCTAATTTTGTGTGTCTCTCGCGCTGTGCGCTGTGCGTTGCATCGCTCGTATCGGAGCCACCTGTCAGATTCGAACTGACGACCTACGGGTTACAAATCCGTTGCTCTACCAACTGAGCTAAGGTGGCGAAACTTCGTGCGCGTCCTGTTATACCAAAAACACCACGTGTCGTAAAGCAGTATTACCTACGCTAGTCACCAGCCAGAGCTTTGGCCTTGCGCTGGATCTTTTCTTCTTCAGTCAAAGCCGCCGCCTGCTTGTGCTTGTCTAGTTCGTACCATAGGCCAGATTGCAACCAGCGTCGTTTATCTCGTTTGAGATACTTGGTAGCGCGACGATTGTACTCAAAATACGTCAATAGGCCGTTGTAGAGATTGGCAATGCCGACTAGGAGCGAGCGTAGCACGATATGTATTACATAGCGCCAACCCAACTGCCATACGTACCGTTGCCAGACTAAAGCACTCGTCTGGAGGAGTCGCTCCACACGCGCGAGCAGTATATCCAACCCTTCCCTGGGTCGAACAGCGATCACGCGCTGTCCTCGTCGTTGTTCAATACGCCACATCGGCACCATGACCAACATTGCCATGAGTGCACCGACTAAAATTGTAAGGACAGTCGACATAGGACGGGCAATTTGCCCAAAATTACTTTACTGACAGCCGCTCTATGGCGATCACATCAATATTCTCACCAAACGCTTGAATAGCCCCTTTCAGCATATCACCGATGGTTTGTTCGAGGTTCTTAACAAACGACTGTTCGAGCAATATCTGCTCTTTGAAGTAAGCGTCAAGCTTGCCTTGTAGGATCTTCTCTTGCAGATCTGCCGGTTTATCTTGTACTTCGGCACTAAAAACTGCCTTGGCAGCCTCCTGAGCTTCTTCATCTACCTCTTCACGCTTGATAAAGGTTGGATTGAGTGCGGCTACTTGCATCGCGATGTCACGAGCGAGAGCCACAAACTGCTCATTCTTGGCGACAAAATCAGTCTCACAGGCCAGCTGTACCATCGCCGCTACTTCGTTGGTGTTGTGAACATACACACCGATGACGCCGGCGCCGAACTCACGGTCAGATTTCTTGGCCGCTACTTCGGCTCCTTTCTTACGTAAGACCACCAATGCCTTCTCCATATCGCCACCCGTTTCTTCGAGTGCTTTTTTGCACTGCATCACTGAAATGCCGGTTTGATTACGCAACTCTTTTATTTGTTCAGATGAGATCGTGTTCATAGACCGTATCAAATTTATGTCAATAACCTTATAACGCTATACACCCCCACCATAGACCAAGATGCGACAACTTCGTAGCGCCAACCTATCTCACGCTAGCGAACACTACGCTTGGCTGGGGTTGCAGTCCGCTCAGCTGGTGCACTCGCGGCTCCTTTTTGATAGGCTGCGACGATTAATTCTAGAGCGTACGAAACACTGGCCTGCAACGCGTCGTTCATGACTACTGGGTACGTAAGGAGTGAAGCATTACTGTCAGAGCTCATAATACCGATGACGGGAATATTCAACATCCGTGCCTCAGCCACAGCAATCTCATCATACCGAGGATCGACAACCACCAATAGATCAGGGGTTCGTTCCATGGTCTGAATACCACCAAAATTAAAATCGAGTTTTTTCATCTCGCGCCCAATTACCACGCGTTCTTTCTTAGTATATTTCCGCTCTAGGTCGCCAGAAAGATTTTCTTGCTGGAGATCACTCAAACGCTTGACCCGCTTTTTGATCTCGCTAAAGTTAGTTAGCATACCACCGATCCAGCGATTAACGACATACGGGGCTTCACAGGTCTGAGCCGCGTTTTGCACCAACGTAGCTACTTCATCTTTGGTACCGACAAACAGCACAATTTTACCGGCCGCTACTGTTTCGGCAACAATGGTTGTTGCTTGCTCTAACTGTTGAGCGGTCTTAGTGAGGTCGATAACATCACTGCCATCTTTGGTACCATACAAATACGGCACGGTCGTCGGATGACGACGTCGCTTAGTAAAGCCGAAGTGCGCGCCGACCGCAAAAAGCTTAGCGACGACGTCGGATGTGTTGGTTGTTGATGGTTGGGTTTTTTCCATATCTGCTTATGCGCAACAGCACAAAATAAACGCGGGTAAATGTAGCACACCGCTTATGATTGTGCAACCTCATCAGACTGCGCCGCTACTCGCAGAGCGGCGACGATCTCGCGCAAATCACCAGCCATTACCGCTTCGATATTATGCCACGATTGTTTGATCCGATGATCAGTAATGCGGTTTTGGGGGAAATTGTACGTCCGGATCTTCTCAGAGCGGTCACCGGTACCAATTTGTTCACGGCGCTCACTGGCGTGCTTACGAGCCTCTTCTTCTTCGTGTAATGCTTCCAGTTTGGCAGTTAAAATACTCATCGCTCGTTCACGATTCTTTAGCTGTGAACGTTCAGACTGGCAACGCACTTCTATCCCCGTTGGTTTATGGACGAGTCGGACGGCCGTTTCCACCTTATTGACATTTTGCCCACCGGCCCCACCTGACCGAGAAAAGCCCATTTCAATATCATTCGGATCAATGACAATGACTGATTTTTTACGTAAGGGCAAAATTGCTACCGAAGCGGTTGAAGTATGGATGCGACCCGACTTCTCTGTCACCGGGATGCGCTGGACGCGATGAACACCAGTTTCATACCGCAAATCTAGATAGGCTGCAGGATGACGAATCTCAAAAGCTGCCTCCTTATAACCACCAACACTCGCACGCGACTCATGTTCGACACTATATGGCCAACCTTGCGTATTAGCATACTGAGTATACATTTGCGCCAACTCTTCAGCAAACAGAGCCGCTTCGTCTCCACCAGCACCAGCTCGAACCTCTAAGATTAATCCGTACGGCAGTACTTCCTCGGCCTGGGCTGCCGCGACGATCTCTTGCATCTGCTGCAGGAGTGCGTCCAGTTGAGCATCCAGACTGGTCAGCTCTTCGGCGATCAGCTCATGCAGTGACGGGTCACTTTCTACCATACCGGTGGTCTCGGCCCGCTTACTCAGTAGTTCATCTAATTGTGACGCCAAAAACTGCGTCTTCGGGTGCTCACGAAAGACCTGCAAGGTAGCTTCATCAAAACGCTCTGGAATGATAGACATACTGATCACCAAAGACAAGCCGGATCGTTATCCTTGCTTGCTGCGACCAGTGGCTTTGGCGGCCCGTGCCTTGAAACGCTCAACCCGACCAGCCGTATCCATTACTTTCTCTTGACCAGTATAAAATGGGTGGGTTGCGCTTGAAACATCAATGTAGACGATGGGGTACTCCGCTCCATCGGTCCATTTGTCGGTGGTCTTGGTTTCGACCGTAGAACCGATCAAGAAACGATCCCCGCTAGAGTTATCGTGAAAGATAACCGGTCGATAGTTGTCTGGGTGAATATCTGCTTTCATATCAGGTTACTCGTTACGTTAGCCCCGCCACTATACCAGATACCAACAGATGCGCAAGGGAGAGCGGCATATAGATGATTACACTTATGAACCGCCCAAGATACGAATCTCTTGCTCAAAACGCTGCATATGCCTCATTACTTGATCGCCGTAGAATTGGTTCTCTGGTCGTGTCGCTCCGCCCCAGCCAGCGTAGTAGCGTAAAGCAGCTAGCCGTGGGTTGCTAGCGGCTCCGTTGTCACGTAGTAACAATGCGGTCGCCAAGAAGGCGTCTTGGTTATTCCATGGATTGGCTGGTCCGCTCGTACGATTGATGGCGCGGATCGCGTCCTGCGAAGCGTCGTAGACCCAGCCACTGCCGGTATTGACGATACCGCCATAAATTGCCCAGGTTGAGGGGATAAATTGTGAGGGACCCATAGCTCCACCCCAACCAAGTCGTTGACCGTTTCGTTGAATCAACGGACACGATACTTGTTGTCGGTCTGGATTAAAACCAAGTATCTGGGCGATAGCCAAAAAGACTGGCGCATCGCGATCTGGATGCATTACTGGCGAACCACCACGCGTCTCGCTGTAAACGCAACTACCAAGATGTGAGCCCATATTGGTCTCTTGTTGTAGGATAGCTAAGATCAGCGCCGGACTGACCCCCGTCTGGCGACTGGCGTACTGGGCTAAGGACACTGCCTCCGGAAACGGAATAGCCCCACCGCCACCAAGGAGCTGGAAGAGTGCAGTGCGCAACTCAGCCGCCGTCCGTTCTTGCGCTTGCAAGAGACGTTGGTATTCAGCTTCCTGACCACGGGTAGCCGATAAGACCGCGGCTTTTTCGCGCTCTTTGCGCTCGATCTCAGCCCGCTCCAATTCCTGTCGACGTTTGAGTTCCTCCTCGGTCAGTTGTTTACCTTCCAACTGATTCTTCTGCAGCTGTGTGTCTTGCCTGATCTGGTGCAAAATAGATAACGACTCATTGAGCGAGTGTTTGACCATTTGGAAATTGTCATACTCACTAAAGAAGTCCGAAAACTGTCGGGTACTGAGTAATACCTCCACCATCGAAATATCGTCCATCTTGGCCCGCTGGCGCACCAGCTCGGCCAAGGATTCGCGCTGTCGGGCCAGGCGCTCTGCCAAGATCTCCAAGACCTCCTGCTTTTCGTTGATCTCTTGGCCCAGCTGATTGATAGTGATAGCCCGCGCTTGAATACCAAGCTGTGCTTGCTGGATCTGCCCTTCGATCACCCGAATATCTCGCTCTAGGGACTGCGCTTGCAATTGCGTGTCTTCTACCAGACGTCGCTGCGTTAAGATCTGACGCTCTACCACCTCAAGCTCACGCTCCAAGCGCTCGCGCCGTTCGGCCGCCGACTCTTGTGCTGACACTACCTGCACGTAAAGCCAGCTCGGGGCTATCATAGCTACGGCTACAACCGTACCGAGTAGAATATGACCAAGCTTCATACCTGACTAGTATACCAGATTTTCACAAATACAAGTCCGCGGCCGGGTCATACCTGACCCGGCCGCGGTTACCAAGACGACGTACCAAACAGTACGCTATCAACTATACATCTTCGTCCTCTGCTTTACCTTTACTTTCCACTTCAACGGCAGACATATCCACCGCTGCTGCCTCGACGGTCTCGCTCTCTACCTCGCGAACACCTTGGGCTACAGCGACAACCTCATCAGGCTCATGGTCGATGGTCACACCCTCTGGAACGTCTAGGTTCGCTATGACTATCTGATCGTCAGCAGCCGCTAGACCAGAGAGTGAAACAACGATCTCTTTCGGTAACTTACTCGGACGGCAGGTCACCGTGACCTGGTGCAATACCTTAGCCACCATACCACCACTCTTCTCTACTGGCGCAGTGTCGGTAAACGTCAGTGGAATCTCGGTAGTCATCTCTTTACCACGTTCGATTGCATAGAAATCGATATGCTCAACCTGTCCTTTCGTGGGGTGAAACACCACCTCGTGTACCAAAACCTCGATGGGCTCTGAGAGGCCAGTCAACTCGATAATGGTCGACTCCCCTGCCTCGGCAAATACTTTGGCGAAGGTCCGCTGCTCAACCATGATTGACAGCGAAGGCTGCTTTGGTCCATAGACCACAGCCGGAATCATCTCTTTGCCAGCTAAGGCGCTCCGCGTCTCATTAGCGCGCGGCGAAACAGTCAGTTGTATATTCATATGGTCAGTAGACTAGCACAGATTTTTAATTCGACAACCAAACAAGTCACCTACCAACACCTCTTATCAACACAATCGTCATGAGTTGGTATACTGTTAGTGTATGTCTCAACCGTATGATTTCGTCGCCATTGGCGATATTGTGATTGACGCTTTTATCCAGCTCTCACAAAAGGACGCCCGGGTCAGTACTGACCCTAACACCGGTCGTAAGTTACTATCAATGAATTTTGGTGACAAACTACCGTATGACGATGTCACTGTTGTCAACGCCGTTGGCAATTCTCCCAACGCCGCAGTTGCCGCCCACCGACTGGGACTGGAATCAGCCTTGGTCACCAACCTTGGTCATGACCGCTGGGGGAAAGATTGTCTTGAGACCTTACGGCAAGAGGGTGTGCACACCGATTTTGTCAAAGTGCACGAAGGTAAGCGTACCAACTACCACTACGTGCTTCGGTATGGCGCTGAACGCACGATTCTCATCAACCACGAGCATTACGACTACGTGTTGCCAGATATGGGCGTCGCTCCCCGTTACATTTATTTCTCTTCGATCGGCGAGCATGGTCTACCCTTCCACGACGACATCGTCAACTACGTTAAGCAGCACGGCAGTAAACTAGTGTTTCAGCCTGGCACCTTCCAGATCAGACTTGGCTACCAACAGCTAAAACATGTCTACGAAGTGACTGATATCTTCTTCTGTAACAAAGAAGAGGCGCAAAGTATTCTTGAGACCAACGACGACCATATTCCTACCCTTCTGCGTCGCTTCAAGGAACTAGGACCGCGATTACCAGTCATCACTGACGGCCCAGCGGGCTCATACGTTGTCGATGATCAAGACATTGCGTGGCATATGCCAATGTATCCCGACCCGGCGCCACCGGTAGATCGTACTGGAGCTGGTGACTCATTTTCCAGCACCTTTACCGCCGCTATCGCACTCGGTCACGACCCTGCCACCGCGCTCGCCTGGGGACCGATCAATTCGATGAATGTAGTCCAACACATTGGCGCTCAGGCCGGACTCCTTACCAAAGACGAGCTCCTGCAACACCTCGAAAACCGTCCCGAAGAATATGTTGCCAAACAGATCAACTAGCACCCAACAAGACTAACCAGGCAAATGTGTAGCTCTGACCAGCTACCGCCGGCCCCATTTTATGGTCTCTCTCATCCTAGCCCTACTCGCAAAAGCTGAACGTTCTGAGACAGAGCTAGTAAAAACTACCCTCCCAAGACCCGCTTGGCAGCCATCTCAATTGCTGGCGTGTCTAAGTGATAGTGGGTGATCAACTCTTCTGGATCACCCGACTGACCAAACTGATCGGCTACCCCCACTGGGATTATGAGCGTGGGTCGCGCAGCGCTGAGGAATTCAGCTACCGCCGAACCCAACCCCCCCGCCTGCTGGTGCTCTTCGATTGTCACCAGACCGACACAACGCTCCGACAGAGCCAGTAGTGCCTCGGTATCAAGTGGTTTAACAGTTGGCATATGAAGTAGCAATACTCCGTAGCCACTCTGTTGCAAGGCTTCGGCTGCTTCCAAGCCATGATGGAGAAGCGTACCCGTTGTCACCAGACCAACGGTCTGCTCTGGCGCGCCAGCCGCTTCAAAGCAGTACTCTGCCTTACCGATTACAAATGGTGACTCTGGTGTGGTGACCACTGGTGAGGGTGCGCGAGCCAGACGGATATACACCGGCCCTTCGTATTGCGCGGCGGCCAAGACCGCCTTACGTGCTTCGTGCACGTCAGCCGGAGCAATTACTACCATATTGGGAATCACCCGCATAATAGCAATGTCTTCAATTGCTTGGTGGGTGGCTCCGTCTGGTCCAACAGAGACACCAGCATGAGCGCCGATTATCTTCACGTTTACATCATTGTAAGCGATAGTGGTACGGATCTGCTCCCAACTACGGCCAGGTGAGAACATTGCGTATGAAGCAATGAAGGGTATCTTACCCATCGCCGCCATACCAGACGCTACCGACGCCATATTTTGCTCCGCCACCCCACATTGGACGAAACGATCCGGAAATGCCTCAGCAAACATATGCGTTTGTGTCGATTCGGTCAGGTCAGCTGCTAACGCCACGATTCGCGCATCGCGTTTGCCGGCCTCTAGGAGTCCCTCACCATAACCCCGTCGGTTGGGTACTAACTCGACTTCAGGGCTACAAATTCGTGTGTCTAAATGTGCTGCTCGCATACGTGAATATTATAAAGTTTCCTGCGATATCGTCCCTGCCAACGTCCGCAACTTCTCTAGCGCCACCTGGGCTTGTTGATCTCGTGGCACCCGATCCTCAGGACCCTTGCCTGGCGGATTGCCGTGCCAGCGGAAATCACGCTCGAAAACATCGACGCCCTTACTAGCAATCGTGTGGGCAATAATAACAGATGGTTGTGAGTAGACGGCCTGTGCCTTACCAATCGCGTCGTTGATGCTCCGAATATTGTGACCATCAACCTCCTGCACATCAAAGTTAAAGGCCTCGAATTTTGCCCGTAATGGCTCCAGTGGCATTACATCTTTCGTATACCCATCGATCTGAATACCATTGCGGTCAATGATAACGATTAAATTATGTAGCTTCTCTTTACCTGCCAACATCGCCGCCTCCCAGATCTGCCCTTCGTTTACTTCGCCGTCACCAGTCAGACAATAGAAGTACTTAGCAGAGTACGGATTGTTCATTCGCTCCGCGAGCGCCATACCAATAGCTTGTGACAAGCCAGAGCCAAGTGGTCCTGAGCTGGTCTCAATACCCGGCAGCGTGCCGCGGTGCGGGTGGCCCTGGAGACGACTACCAAATTGGCGCAACGTCAGTAATTCTTCGACCGGGAAATACCCAGCGTGGGCGAGGGTAGCGTACAAGACCGGACAAATGTGACCGTTGGAGAGCACCACTCGATCTCGCTCTTCCCAATCAGGATTCTGGGGATCGTGCTTAAGCACCTCGAAATAGAGAAGTGTGAAGACATCAGCCATCCCGAGCGGTCCGGCCGTGTGCCCGCTTTGCGCTGCCGTCAACATCTCGATGATACTTTGGCGTATCTCGTTGGCTTTTCTCTCTAACCGAGCTACGTCGTTACTATGTAAATAGTTCATACTAATACGTAGTATACCAGCTCGATACTTGCCCTAGGCAGACAGTTGTGGACGAGCCAGACTGTCCAGGTACTGATATTGCATTTCGCGATCTTCAGCCCGTAACAAAGCAGAACCAACCACATAACGATCTACTCCGGCTTGACGTAAGCGGGGAATGGTCTCAGCGTTGACACTGCCGTCAACGCTGATCGGGATAGCTGGGTCAGCGGCTGTTACGGCTCCGATTCGCTCTAACACTCGCTCATCAAACGGTGCCCCCTGTGCCCCGATGACCAGAATCCCCATCAGCTGTATGAAATCAGCGACAGGTATAAACGGCTCTATCACAGACCACTCGGTATCATTAAGCATCGATACACCGATACTAACGTCTGGGAAGCGATCAGCCAAATAGACAAAATCATCCACTGAGATCGTCTCGGCGTGTAAGACCAAACGCTCAGCTCCTGTTGCCGCCCACACTTCAGCTATCGGTAGTGGTTGCAAACACATCAGGTCAATCTCCGCTGAGTATTGCTCTAAAATATCAGCGATCTGTTCCGGTTCTCCTGCCGGCTCAAATGGCCACGAGAGGCTGTCGACAAACTGACCGTCCACAATATCGATATGTACTTCGTACAACCATGGCATACCCTGCAGCTCGTCCCGTAGATCTTGGGGATCTTCTGGAATCAGAGCAGGAATGATGATCTGGTCAGTAGGCATACGATTTTAGGTGGTGGTTGGTCTGATCTGCTTGGTAATATGTGCGATCTGTTGATTGCGACGAATATACTTGGCCTGTTCCGATCGCGGTGTATGAAGCCACTCCCAGATCAAACGCTTGGTCGTATCGGTATCAACAAAACGAGCGCCAATTGAGAGAATGTTGCTGTCATTATGTTCGCGTGACAGCGTGACAATTTCATCAGGTCCGCCATAGTACACCGCTGCTCGCACGTTGGGAAAACGGTTAGCGAGTATCGCTTCCCCGTTGCCTGAACCACCGAAGATGATACCGGCTTGTTGCGGATTTTGCGAAATGATTCGTGACACCTGGCTGATAAAGACGGGAAAATCATCTTCGTCATTACGGACAAAAGCACCAAAGTCGGTCACCGACCACCCTTCAGCTAAGAGCCACTCACGGACCGCGTCCTTGTGATCCAAGCCAGCGTGATCGGCGGCCAAGTACACGTGGTCAAACTGAGCTGGTCGTTCACTCATACGTATTACTGCTGCGTACTCAGGTGCTGTGCGATACGTTCAACGTGGAGCAATAGCGTGTGCGTGTAACTACTTTCGTTGTCATACCAGGCCAACACCTTCACCAAATCACCGTCCACCACCCGGGTAAAACTGATATCAGCGATGGAGCCATAGCGAGCGCCGATAACGTCACTCGATACGAGAGGTTCATCGGTTACCGCAAAGATCGGCTGCCATCGCTCACTCTCAGCGGCAGCGATTAAAGCATTATTAACCTCTTCGACACTAGTCGGACGAGTTGCTACGAAGGTAATATCAACGATCGAACCGACCGGCACTGGTACCCGCATAGCCATCCCGTCGAACTTGCCGGCCAGGTCAGTATGCGCCTCGGTAGTTGCTTGGGCCGCGCCCGTAGTGCTCGGTATAACGTTGAGAGCAGCTGCCCGACCGCTTCGATAATCTTTTTTACTCGGACCATCGACCAATGATTGTGAAGCGGTATAGGCATGCACTGTATTCAAGACGGCCTTCTGTACACCAATTGCTTCGTGCAAGATACCAATGACCGGACTCGTGGCATTGGTGGTACAAGATGCGTTCGAAGATATTTGCACTTCACCGAGACGTTCATCATTGACGCCCATCAGGACTGTCGCCCCACTGACGTCTACCGCTGCCGGATCTCCCTTGATGGGAGCTGAGAGGACTACGCGCTTTGCTCCCGCCTCGAGATGCTTCTTGGCCAGTTCATATGTTGCAAAGAAACCAGTAGACTCTATGACGATATCTACTTGCATATCAGCCCACGGTAAGGCCTGTGGCTCCCGTTCTTGTAGTAGCTTGACTCGTTTCTCCCCCACCACCAACATTCCGTCCTCGATCACCACCGGCTGACTACTGCGTCCATATACCGAGTCGAACTCAAGTAGATACGCCAAATTCTCTGGTTCACCCAGATCATTGATGGCTACGATGTTCAGTTCGGGGTGTTCGTACGCCATACGAAAGAACGCCCGCCCAATTCGACCAAATCCATTTATCGCCACATTGACCATAGCAAAAGAACAAATAAATTAGTAAGTACTCTAATGATACCAGAAAAACGCTCAAGATAGAGCTGGCTTATCCTCAGCCGCCTCTCGCCGTCGTCGGTAGAGTAAGAACCAAAGCCACCGAGCCAGCATCGTAGCGAACAGACCTGCTACACTTAATAGAAAGAGGTACAACAACAGCAACAACGTGGGATCACCAGCTGGCAATGGTTCATCAGGTGCAGTCAGTGTGATCGTACCTACCACAGTGTGTTGACGCTCTGTTTGTACATCGTACACCGTGACCGTAAACGGGTGTTCACCCTGCGTCGTCAACGCTGGAATGGTAGCTTGATAATGGGTCTGCTCTGGGTTACTGCGAAGCAAATACGAAACTGTAGCCGGTTGTCCCTCCGGTACGTAGAGTGTAAAGATGATCACCTTCAGGTGTGGCAGCACCGTCTCGTATGGCAGACGAACTATAAACGGTACACCCCGCAGTAACGATACAGTATCGACAGGCGGCACGATCAGCTCGTCTTGCTGGATGAATTCAATATCACTGACGCGTACCGTGCTCAAAACCAGCTCGTCGGGAGTGCTGGTTGCTGTCGGTGTTGGCTCGGGTACCACCGGCGGTGGTGTCAGTGGCGGTATCCGGACGCCGCGCACAGCACTCGCGATTGCTCCCGATGAGTGATCACCATTAAGATTGTAAACAAAAACGGTATAGTACTGTCGATCGAACTCCAGCAGGGCTCGCGTATCGAAGAAGTCGTTACCGACTCCTTCGTAAACCACAAATCCGTCCCATGGGTCCAATGGATAGAAACGGTGATTGCGTACGACCCGAACGTAGGCAAAGCCAGTAAAGCTAGGGTTCTGCCAACGCAGTGACACGTCCGAATCGACCGCATTGGCCTGTAAGCCGAGGACATTCTCTGGACTTTCCACCGCAAACCGCTCGCTGGTCGTGAACATTCCTTGTCGGAGCAATACTTCACGATTGAACCGATCAGTCACGTAGAGCTCAAACGTATACGTGGTACCTGGCTCAAGGTCCGTTAGGACGGTCACGTGATCGCTAGCGAAACGATCCGTCTGGATCTGACCTTCCGTCAAAGTCTCCCCTTGTCCGTAGCTGATCGAATACCATACCGGTACAGAAGTTGTGAACGCCAGACGCGCGTTGTGACTCCCTGGTTCAAGCGAAAATTCTACCAAGGTCGGTAAGGGGACCTGGCTGGCCTGTCTACTTGGTCCAGTTGGGTCTTCGGGGTCCGGTGCCGGCGGCGACAGGGCAAAAGTAGTGGTTGCCACTGGTAGAGAGGAGCTAGAAATATTACCAAACCCATCAAACGACCGGACCGTATAGCTGTAGGTAGTACTGGCCGTTAGACCAGTATCGGCGAAGAAGGTGCCCGCAGTCGTAGCAACCTGTACCAGGTCACGAAAGACCTGGTACCCGACCACTGGGGCGGTGTGAGTGGAAGCGTCCCAACTTATATCGATCTGGCTGGATGCCACTGGGGTGGCCATTACGTTAGCCGGTATACTCGGTGGCTCGGTCGGCGGTTCACCAAACCACTGGTCAACTGTAAATGACTGGCTAGTTGCTTGTGCTAGCGCTCCGACCGGAAGTAGCAGAAGTAACCAAAGACTGATTTTAAACCAAGCGTTCATTATCTTGGATTATAATGGCAAGGCAGTCACGGTAGTAGTAGCTATGTACACACCTGGCGGCTGCGATACCGCATCACCAATACCAACTTGGAAGTTGAAAGTAGTCTCCCTCCCTTCTGGATGGTTACTGGTGGTGCGCTGGGCTACCAACTCTGGAGAACTGCGCAATCCAACCCAACAGCGCAGCGGTGTATTGGTGGTTCCGCTACCACAGGTATTAGACCCGTCATGACGAAAACGAGCCGCCGCGTCTTCGCCTACCACCGAGAAGCCAAAGTGCGCCATTGTACTACTGGTAGCAAAAGTAAAATCTGCATCACCAATCTGTTCGTAATCACCGATACTGGCTCCGTTAGGTCCTTGCATAGCTGGCTCGCTCTCAGCTCGGATCACGAGCTCGTAGCCAGCCGGGTTATCAGTGGTCACGGTAACACTGGTCGACCCCGTCGAAAAACCACCGGTCACACCTGGGATGGGCGGATCCATAGTCACTGGAGTCGGTGCTGAGATGGCGATGGCAACTGCTAGTAACTGACGGTAGCCCGCACGCAACTGAAATGATTCGCTCTCTGACTCGCCGGTCGCAATCTCACCCAATGTATCCTTGAGCGTATAGTTATCCGAGGCGCTAAAGCCACCACCAAAATTGATACTATCACTTTCGATCTGGTAAGTGGTACCACTCATCACCTGCGCCCCCACTACCCCAATTCCCCACAACACCAGCGGAGTGAAGATCAGCGCGCAAACAGTTGTGATATAGATAGAACGTGACATTGTGCTGACATAGTTGATTTAGCTACGATTTCCGTTTGAGTTCGAAGCGGCTGAAGAACAAGCGGAGAAGCAAGAAGCCGAGGAAAAGAATCCCAAATACTATCACTCCTAGACGCCACGGTACGACGTAGAAGACGAAAGCCTTTTCGTCGACGATATCATCGTAGCCTCGGTTGATCTGGGCAGTAGCGGTATATCGCCCGAACAAGAACTCCCGGTCCCAGGTGAGTTCACGGGTCCGGATTGCTTGCGGCATTACGTACCAGGGGTCCAGGTTTACCCGACCCACCTCTTCACCCAAGATATTGGTGATGACCATCCGACCGTACGGATTAGTGTGTACCGACCCGAAGTTCTCCTGTGTGATATCAAAGGTAACTGGGCCGGCTGTGAAGAACCGTTGCCGATTACGTGTACTAAAGCTGGTTAGTGAGCTATCGCGCACAATATCACCAGGTGTCGTGACAAAGAAAAGCGCTCCAATACGACTGACAATAGCCGATCCCGAACGGGTGCCAGCTGCTACCTGTTGGCTCGGACGAGAGGTAACCGACACCAACAATGAACCGTAGCGTCCACCCGGCTCCACATCTGGAGGTAACGTGATAGTGACGGGTACCCGAGCACGCTGTCCGTGCTCTAGAAAAAAAGTCTGGTGCGAGACAGAAATGAAGTCGCGCAGGCTGTACGGCCCTTCCTGGTCACCCAGTAGGTCGATCGTGCGGTTTGGGTCACGAGCACCCACCATATCCTCGGTCTCGAAACTAAAAATCTTACCCTCCCCCATCCGATTAGCTATGGTCATCTCGACAGTACGCGACTGCCCTGGAGCTAACTCGACGTCAAACCGACCCGGACCGATGACAAAATCACCAAACACCTCCCGACTAACAAGCGGTTCTCTGCGATAACTATCTTCCGGAGTAGAGGTGTCAGCAGTCACTGCTGCTGTATCATCATCTGCAACCACTAATACTTCCTCATCAAGCACCGCCAGGTCTTCTGGTGCTGCCCCTGTCTCGGCCAGCACCCCAACAGGTATCGTTGCCACCAGCAAGAGTGACAACAAGGTCAGCAAACGTAATGATGTCATGCCTTGCGCGCGTACCTTTACGGATATAGGAATAAAAATCATACACATCGCGGCCTCTATCTAAACAACACCCAACTAACAACCTGCTGGCCAGCTTACTGACCTATTGTAACTCTTGTCGTAACATTTGCAAGAAAGCCGCAAAATTAGGTCTGCGGAGCAGCAGTAAGGGTAGCAGTGGCAGTATAGGTGCCAGTCGGTAGCTGCAGTGATGGGTTCTGGTCTACTGCCACTCTGAAGTAAAGAATCGTCTCATCACCCTGACCATCAGTTGGTGAATTTGAGTCTACGATTATCCGTGGCGTGGTAGCGGTTTCTTCCATAAACCAACAGCGGTCAGCTGAGTAGTTTGAACCAGTACCACAGTTATCACCATCATCAGCGAAAAAGTTATCAACATGCGTACCACCAGTCACCGTGTACGCAAAGCCAGCGCTACCAGCGACAGTCGAGGTTGAGAACTCAAATTCGCGAGGATTGAGGTTGGGAATAAAGTACGTGGAAGAGGCGTTGTTAACCATCGCATCTGCTTGGGTGAACGCGATCTCCACTTGGTAACCTAGCGGTGCGTTGGTAGCTACCGCGAAGGTAGTTGAACCATTACTGATTCCTCCCAACAAACCACCTAGTGTACCGTCCATCTCCACATCACCAGGAGGTACTTGGAAGGAGATCTCTTCACCAATTATTTGTTCGATAATGAAGGTCTCCTCTTCAGATTGACTCAACACGACTCGTGGTTCAAAGGCAAAATACATGAAAAAGAGCAGCGGAGTGATCAAGATGGTCGATATCAAGGCAGAAACAACTGGGTGTTCTTTGGTGAACTGCATAATTTTGTGGTTCGTAAGTTTTGCTAATAATTCAGCACATCACGGATAGGTGATACTAGAAAGTATACTCTACACTGGTTGTTTTTTGTGTCGCTGTACGGTTGCGCTGTGGATAAAGCACTACTATTCTTCGTCCTCGGTCAGTTCATCCGCAATCGCACTATCCTCATTACCCTGGTCTGTATCAGACTCCACCTCTGGCGTCGGCACAGCTTCGATACCATTCTCTGGCAACGTAGCACTCGTGGTGGTAGCTGATGATGGCGACTCCACTGACTCGTCGGTATCGGTCACATCCGTACTGGCAGCTGTTGAGCTGGTGGCTGTATCTACACCATCCTCCACCAGCGTTGCAGCGGACATTTCACTGGTCGTAGCGGTGGTGGTAGCGGTTTCGGGTTCCTCGTCTTCTACTGTGGTCGAGAGATTTTCTCCCACAATGGTCGTACCCCCTTCAGTGCCCGGCGTGTTACTAATAGCTGCGGACTGTTGGGCCTCGAGTTCTGCGACCCGTGTCTCCAACTCAGCTAGCTTATCCTGGTTGCCTCGCACTACCTCCCACAACTCTTTGATGGCTTCTACCACCACTGCCACTAAACGAGCAGGGTTGAGCGACCAATATTCCTCTCGTTCACGTACCGCCTCGGGGAATATCTCGGCCACCTCTTGCGCAATAAAACCAAGTTCACGCTGTGGCCCAAACCGTTCCTCGTCCAGCCAATAGAACGAGACGCCTTGTAGTTGCAAGACAGAGTCTAGGGCTCCTTCAATGTTCTGTACGCCGGTTTTGAGCCGCTCATCTGATGGCGAATAGCAAATGATATTACCGAACATATCCGTATCGAGACCATCACAACCAGCAATACTAGTAGAGCGAATCGTACCGGCCACAGTCAGCTCGCTACTCGGCGTGCTGGTACCGATACCAAGACGGCCCGCCAGGAACGAGTCACCCGTGCCCTGCACTATCAGTTGTCCATCGGTCCGCAACCCCTCTACTCCCGCACTTACCCCCAATCCAGCGCTGACCCGTCCCGCCACAACGACATTACTACTGACATCCAAAGAACCGCCGAGCAGTGAGTGAACAACTGCAGATTGCAATTCAGCCCCTGAGACATCAAATATCCTAAAGCGGTTGTTGGTACCACTTCCACCGACGTAGGCATAGCGACCACTGACCGCTATCGCTAACCCGTCACCGGACTGTAGGTCAAACCCGCCGATCAGTCGAGGTTGACTAGGGTCGAATATGTCAATGACGTGGATATCTTGACCGGCTGCTTCTGTGGTCACATAGGCATAGCGACCGTTGACCACCAGAGCGGTAGCGCTGGTTGGGAGCGGCAATGAACCAACTTCGTCCATGGCAAATGGGTCAAGGATATCGATGACATGAAAATCGTTGCCCGCTGAATTAGTGACAACATACGCGTACCGACCCCGCACTACTACATCATTGGCCTGGGTAGGTAAATTGATCCCATCAAGTAGTACTGGGTTGACCGGGTCACTGATATCAAAGACCTGCAGATCGTCACCGCTCCCCGCTGAGGTGATGTACGCAAAGTTACCCGCAATATCGATACCAGTACCAGAGTCAGCCAGAAATAGCTCGTTTACGAACGATGGCTGCGTCGGATCGGTAATATCAATAACAAAGAATTGTCTATCGGCTGCATCAGTCGTGCGGTTGGCGACCACATAGGCGTAGTTGCCCTTAATTGCTACATCATTAACAGATGTTGGTAGTATCGTCGGTAACGGTAGTGAGTTCACGATCTCTGGGTCCGTAGGATCACTAACATTGATGACATGAAAATCATCACCCTGTGAAGTCGACACCACGTACGCATACTGGCCAAGGATAGTCACGGCCCGACCGTTAGCGTTCAAAGGTAGGTCAAGTTGGCCGATCTCGACCGGATTATCTGGATTAGTGACGTCAATGATATGGAAGTCATTGTTGGCCGAATCGGTCACCGCGTAGGCCAGATTACCGACCACTACAATGTCGTTTACTCGGGCAGGTAAAGTTGTCACCGATCCACGCGGAACAAGCTCGTAAGGATCACCCTGTACTCCTCCGAATTGGGTTAGTGAGCCCCGTAACGCAATACGATTGTCGCTGATGCTGGGTGTACCAAAACCAAACCGATTGCCACTGGTCGAGTACACCATTCCGATGTCCTGGGCATTGGGTTGGAAGCGTATATCTCCCTGTACAGTCAAAGTCTGTCCGGGGTCATTTACACCCACCCCCAGCCGCCCTTCTCGAAAGACAAAGGTGCTCGCTTGGGTCAAGGCAGAGCTCGTCGCGTTGACAAACGGGATCACTCCGGCGCCAACAAAGGCGCCCGGGGTGTCGGTCAATTCAACATAGCGGTTAGCGCCACCACCCAGCGCACTAAGGTCATCAAAGAATAAATTACCAGCGCCATCGGTCACCAGAAGTTGGTTGGCGCTACCGTCACTCGCCGGCAAGGTCCAAACGGTCGAACCTGTCAACGTACTTGGAGCTCGAAAGCCAACGTAGTGGGTGCTATCACTGTCGTACCACCGTAGTGCCTCCGCACCGAGCACGCTGATATCACCCCCGACCGTCAACGTTGTCCGCAAGTCACTCGTCCCTACTCCGAGCTGACCGCCGCTGTAGATAAACTCACTGTCCTGCGTCAAAGCCGAACCGCCAGCGTTGACAAAGGAGATGGCACTCGGCGTAAACAAGTCGGGAGTATCTGATAACCCACGAAACCGTCCATCACCCAGGCCTAAGCTAGAGGTCGGCACATTGGTCCAGTCTGATCCGTCAAACAGCAGTATGTCTCCAGTACTGGTAGCCACCACGGTCACATCGGTCAGATCAGCTAAACGATTAACTCCACCGACGAGACACACCCCATCCACCGACACGCAGCCACCAGTCACGTTGATACCACCCACAAATTGCGAGCTGGTACTACTCTCTACGCGCAACGCGCCGGAGAGTAAGGTATCCCCTACCACGGTCAGTGTTCGCTCTGGGGTAGCTGTTCCGACTCCGAGCCGGCCGTCAGCAAAGACCAAGTTGGCTGATTGGGTCAAGGCGGTACCGCTCGCGTTCGCAAACTGCAGAGCGTTGTTGGTCAAGCCGGCCGGTGTATCATTTAGTCCCACGTAACTCGACGGTTCTACCCCTTCAATACACACCCCACCGATAGCAAAACAACCGCTCTCGAGATTAACGCTACCAAAGAAAGTCGAGGTGGCACTACCTGTCATCAAGATCCGTTCGCTCACCTCTAAACCACCCCCAACGGTGAGGGTTGTTGAGCTGGTAGTGGTACCGACAGCCACGGTAGTAAACGCCGCGCTACTGGGTGTCGTCAGGCCGATTGGGGTGCCGTTGATAGTACCGCCACTGATGGTCAGGTCGGCCCGCACATCGCCATCGGTGATGCAGTCGACACAACCACCACGGGACCGTACGGTCGCCAACGTAGCATTACTACTGATGGTCAAACCACTAATAGTGATATCTACCCCGCCCACCAGATCCAGGTCACCACTTTGACCATTTAGACTGAGTACGCCAACCAGATCATCCGCACTGACTGAGATGATCGGCACATTCTGGGTACCGGTGATAGTCACGTTCTCCCCGGCGACAATCTCATTAACGATATTACTAGCAAAGATCTCACCTTCACCAGCATCGATATCAGCTCCTTGCGTCACCATACCTCCCTGGGCCGTCAAAACACCGGTAGCCAATAAGGTAGTGACCTCACTCGCACCCAACACTTGCAACGAACCAAGACTAGCTGCGCTATCAACGATCAGCTCGGCAATGGTAGCGAGATTAAGAACGCCCAAATCGGCTGTTTCGACCGTTGTCGCGCCTAGTGTGGCAGTATCAATAGCGGTAGCACCGACCGTGCCTGCCGTCACCGCCGCGGCCGTCAGCGTGTCGATGGTAAGCGTGCCGTCAATACTGACGTTAGTAAATGAAGCATCGAGTGCGCCCAACGGACCGCCCAGCGTGGTTGTGGCCAACGAGCTGGTACCAATGACCGTCAGGGTGTTATCAACCAGTAGTGGCGTGTTGACGATCAAAGTGCCTGCCGACGGATCGGTGGCAGGCTGCAGTGGCCAACTACCTGGCGGCCGCAGCGCAGCTGCGGCCGCCTCACCCTCCGGCACTGACGTTCCTACCTGCGCCAACTGAAACACCGCCCCGGTCCGTACCAAGTACCACGTCTCTCCCACTACCGACCAGACGTGCCGCACTTGTGTCGTAATCGGTTCATACCAGCGGCTCTGTGACTCACTCTCAGGTGTCAGCCCGGTGGTCTCTGTCGGCAGCGCACTGCCGATCTGTGCCACCTGCGTAACAGCATTTAAACGTTCCAGGTCAACACGCACACCCGCCGAATAGGCAAACATCGTCACCGTCAAAACAGCCACCGTTATATGCACTATGCTTTCTAGGCGTTTACTCCAGCTTTTCGGTCCTCCACGTATGCGCATACTCAAAGTCGCCTGACGGCTGGTCAGACATCTTCAGTGTAGCATAACCGTCGTGGCGAAATTGCTTGTCTACACAGTATTTATGACGTTGTTTCTGTCTCATCGGTGGCCACTACCGACTCAGTAGCAACTTCCGCTGACGCCGTCTGTCGCAAACCTGGTTCTTCGTGCACATACAGGCGAATATGGTTATCTTCTAAGAACAAGACCGATTCTTCGTAGGTATAACTTCGTTCCACTCCGTCAGCAAAGGTTACGATGAGCTCGGCCTGATGAAGTGGCGTCATAAAGTTGGCGTGGTCGGGCAAAATAGTAAACGGACCCTCTTGGTTGTGTGAACGGAGCGACCGTATCTCACCTTCCCAGATCACTCCGGCTGGGGCTTGGATACTCATTGTCAATCGCTGCTCATTCATATGCCTATATGAGTCCGGCCGTCTTCAAATCGCTAATATAAAGGAACTCATCAGCCGGCACGCGATCGACCACCCCACCCAAAATGGCCTGGACATCAGCCACCACGGTGGCTCGGGTTACCTTTACCCCCTCCCGCCCCGTTTCGACCGCAGTTGAGATAAACGACTGCGTCATATAATTGAGTAATTTTTGCGCTCGCGAGTATCGCTTCTGGTTCTCGATAGAGAGCTCTTCCTCCCCCACGATCGAGACGATGCGCACCAACTGTTTGTACTGTTGCAACATCTCGACCGCGGTAGTGGCCGCCAGATAATGTCCGCTGCCGACCATCGCTGGGTTGAGGGCGCTCGAGGTCGAAGTAAAGGGATCAATAGCCGGATACCTGCCGTCGTGGGTCATCTCCCGCGAGAGTACCACCACCGCGTCCATATGTGGCATAGTGGCCGCCACGGCCGGATTACCAAACTCATCAGCTGGTACATAGACCGTCTGCACCGAAGTCACGAAAGCGTCCTCGGTCGAATACAGTCGGTTCTCAAACTGCGCGATCTCTGACTGCAAGGTCGGCTGATACCCGAACTCCGAGGGCAATTCACTCAAAAGCGTCGAAAGCTCACTCCCCGCCTGCAAGAAACGAAAGACATTATCAACAAAGAAAAGGACGTCCTGTTTAGCCTCATCACGAAAATACTCGACCAGGGTTGCGGCTGAGGCCGCAGTCAGCGTACGAACCGCCGCGTTCTTGTTGATGTGTCCAAAGATAAGCGCCGTTCGATCAAGCACATTATGTTCCTTGAGTGACGACCACAGATCATGTCCTTCTCGAATACGCTCTCCGATCCCAGCAAAGACCGACACGCCACTACCACCGTAGACCACATTGCGCAATATCTCCTCCTGCAAGGTGGTCTTACCCACTCCCGCTCCCCCGACCAAGGCCATCTTGCCGCCCCGCAGTAAGGGTGTAAAGAAATCAATGGCCTTGATGCCAGTATCAAGCACTTCGGCTGGTCGCACCACGCGCATACCCTGAGTCATTGTCTGACTCCGGTACACAGTTCGCGTCTCGTCGGTGGTAAGTGGTGACCCTCCATCGATCGCCTCGCCGTAGAGATCCATCACCCGACCCAAGGCCGCCTGCCCGACCGGGATAGTGATCTGAGTACCGGTTGAAACCACATGCAGACCGCGCTCGATTTGATCAACGTCAGTCAACAACAAGCAATACAGTGTGTGCGGACCATCGTATGCGTACGCTTCCAAACGCACCTCGGGATATTCCGTCGTACTCAAGAGTTCGCGTAGCGCTGGTCGGTACGATTCGGTGCAGTGGATATGCACGATCTGTCCCAACACGCCACGAATCTGCCCAATCGTACGATCAGTGGTCTCCGGGGACTTGGGTTTGTGTTGGTGCTGCTTGCTCATAACGTGCGATCGGAATGAAAGCCAGTAAAGGTCTCCAGTAGGCGCATACTCTGAATCGTACTGATCTGTTTATGAATGGTACGACGCTCCTGACGAACCAACTCGGCGGCCCGCTCCCGAGCCCGCTGCATCTTCATCAAACGCGCGCCAGTAAAAGCGAGCCGCGTCTCCAAAAGCACCCGTTGAAAGAGAACTGCACGCACTTGCTCACGGAAGAAGTGTAGCAGGGCCGGTAAGTCTGGCTCGAATAGATAATCGACCGTCGGCCGTTCATGACTACTATGTAAAGCTGGTTGGTGGGTGATATCAGTCACCACTGCCTCTTGTCTGAAGGAATTGATATAGCTCGGATGAATGACCATCACTTCAGTATACGTGCGGAGTGCCGCAATTACTGAACGAACTTCAGCTGGTTCGGGGATATCGTTAGCGAACAGCGCGACGGTGGGTAATACTGGCCACTGTGCCCCATCCGCTTCCACGTACTGCTGACCGGTCTGGCCGATGACGTACCCAGCCGCGTCGGTCTCAGTCGCCAACCGTTCGTGCAACAACTTCATCACATCGGTATTGAGATGACCATAGAAGCGTCGATTGGCCGTCAGGGCCACGTAGACCCGTCGTGGTCCTGCGCCCAGCTCGAGTGACACCCCCGCCTCGGCCGCGTAGCGTTTGATCAGATTCATCAATTGGTGGAGTTCGCTATAATACGCGGTATTGGCCTCAAACTCAGCCCGAATGGCTTGCAGTCGAGTGGCGCTGATATCACGCAACATCGTCGTGACGAACTTGGTCGTCTCAGTCTGTTGCAACTGTTCTTGTAACTCACGGATCACTGACATAGGTCTTGATGGCGTCGTGGTGACTCTGGAGCTCGGTAACAAATTGCTCCCAAGTCCATTGCTCGGTCATTACCGTCTCCCGTAAGGCACTCAGGGCGTCATCCTCGCTCAGTCCTTGCAACAAGGCTGCTCTTCGTTCTTGTACAACCCGTGCATCCATAGTGTCGAAGAAACCGGAAAAGACCAAGCCAATTGCTATCACCTGTACCGCCCGATCGATACCTTCGTATGGCGGTTGTTGTAGGAGCGTTTCGATAATAGCACCAGTCTGGAGTAACTGTTGTGCCTGTTCGTTCAGATCAGAACTAAACTTCGCGTACTCTTGTTGCGCCCGGTACTGCCCCAGGAGACGCAACACCCGCCTGGTCGCCTGCTTCTGGAGTCGTGCTTGTGCTTGTCGCCCGACCCGGGTCACCGATTCTGGAATATTGATAGATGGATACACGCCTTGGGCCCGCATCGTTGGGGAGAATGAAAGGTGTCCGTCGGTACAGGCCATCACGTTGGTGGGAATGAGGTCAGAGAAATTCTTGAGATCGGTCTGAATGACCGGCAAGGCCGTGATAGATCCGCCACCGATCTCGTCAGTGAAGTGACCCGACCGCTCCATCAAGTGAGCGTGCTGGTAGAAGATATCGCCAGGATAAGACTCGGTGCTGGGCAGTCGACCTTCGAGCAAGGCGATCTCACGTAAATACTTGGCATGGGCGTCAAGGTCATCGAGAACCACCAACACATCCTCACCTTGACTTTGAAAATACTCAGCCAACAAAAAAGCCACCGACGGGGCCAGCGCGATTACCGAGGCTGGTTCGTCCGAAACCGCCGCCAGCACGACCACCTTACTCTCAGGCGACGCGTCCTTGATAATACTGTCAGTGATCTTACGTAAGCCAGTGATCGGCTTACCGATGACGGCGTAGATACAGACCGTACCAGCCGCCGCCTGCTCCCGCACCGTCTGGGTCAAGAAGGTCGATTTACCGCTCCGCATCGGTCCAAAGACCAGCTGGCGTTGCCCTTTTGCGATTGGTATCAAGGTATCGACGGTAGTGATACCAGTTTGCAGTTGTTCGTGAATGTGACGGCGCACCTCAATCCCAGGCGCTTCTACTTCTAGCTTGAACGCAACGTTTGGGGGTGGAAATGAGCCACGATTATCCACCGGCCGACCCAACGTATCGATCACGCGACCAAAGAGATGGTCGCCCCCTGAGTACAGTTTGGTATCAGCCGCGAAGCGGTAGCGGTCACCTGGTTGTGAGACACTAGTGAGCGCCAGGGCGTAGACATACTCGTCGCTGAGGGCGCGCACGATAGCATACTGATCTTTCTCATCAAGCAAGATATCGTTGACCCGAGCTGACGGTAGGCCAGCGATGGTCAAGAGGTACCGCTTGGCCTTAACGACCACGCCCGTCTCAGTGCTACGATCAAGTGCTGGTCTCATACGAACGCAATGCTTCACGGACCGCTTCTGGTTGACGCTGCAACTGTCCGTGCAATGAATAATCGTGCCAATGTTCATCGGCAATAAACGCACAACCGCCCAGGGTATTAGCGCTGACCCGCAGGTCCAAAAGCCATTCCTCGCCCATTTCTTGCTGTACCCAACGGTGGAGTAGCTCGACACCTGCCGCATCTAATGCCACCGGTACGTACACCACAAACGTCGGCACCCGTTGTAGCCAGTGCTGCATCTCGCTCGCAAAGTCTGGGAACTCTTCAGGCACAATGGTTGTCAGCCACTCGGTATCCCACTGCTCCAATATCTCGCGATCTCCTTCATTTTCAATGTCTGCGACAGCCGTACGCCAACGTTGCAACAATGTCTGCGCTGTATCAGCTCGGTACAATGCTTGTTCCATCACCTCCTGCCACAACGCCAACAAATGGTGAGCTTGGTCGGCGGTGGTACTTGACTCGAGAATATTGCGCTTGAGCGAAAACATAAATACGTGTAATTAGATAACGTTATCTTTCTTGGCTTGCGCCAGCGCGTCCCGCGCTAGCTCCGCGTGCTCGACAATGGTCAACTGCTTATTAAGCACCTTGCGAGTGACGTCTTCGACGATCTGCTGAATATGACGATCAAGAATGGCTTCGCGGGCTTCACGGTACTCCGCCATCTGCCCGTCGATAACCTCGTAGGTATGCTTGATATGTTCTGAGATAGTGTCACGGATGGTGTTGTCGTAGGTATGCAACTGCTCCGTGAGCGTCTGCGCCGTCTCGTCCAGCCGCGTTTTGACTGAATCTACCGCCTGCTTGGCTTCGCCCACCATCGTCCCCTGCGTCTCTTCAAACAAGTTCAAGACCTTGTCGAAACGTTTGCGGATCTTACCGTGCTCGAGAATGATTGACTCAAACAACTGCGCGCTGGCGTCGGTCAACTCTTTGGTCTGCGAAGCCCGTAGGGTATCAATGTGCTCGGTCAAACTGCCGATATGCTCGGCGAGACGCTGCTCGTAAACCTTCTGTAACTTACCGATCTGTGTTGAGTAGTCATCAACCACCTGCGTGCGTTGCTCCTTGGCACTAGCAACAATGGCTCGCGCCTGCGCCTCTGCTTCCATCACGATCTGCTTGGCTTGTTCGATCTGCGTGTGGTAGACACTAGCGAGCTGCTGTCGATCCTCATCGGCGCCAGCCAGGATAGTCGCCGCCTGGGTCCGCGCTTCGGCAACGATCTCTCGGGCCTCGGTCGACTGCGCTTCGTATATATGTAGTAACTGCTCTCGATTATCCTTAGCTTGGCTGAGAATAGTACTGGCTTCAGCGTGAGCATTGGTAATGATGGCTTGTGCCTCCTGTTCCGCTTCAGCGCGGATTCGCTCATAGACCGATGAACTAAGTCGACGAATGGTCCGTGTGTTATAGAGCTGCAGGACCACAAACCCACCGACCAGCAACCCAAAAAGGCTAATGATGATGATAAGCACCTCGATTGATAGTTCGATCAGCATACCTTCATTGTACCGCACCACGCTGGTCGCTTTACGCGAAAACCACAGACCCCGCTACACCGGCAAGACCAACACCCCCAGCGCGACCAAAAGCGCGACCAGGGCTACTAACACTACCAAGACGGTACTGAAAATAGCGGTCGTCCAGACCGAACCTCGCGCCCGTGGGTTACGACCAATAGCGCTGATGCCAGACAGCCAGATCGAGCGCGCCGTATACAACATAAAACCAAGTGCCAAGAAGGCGATCACTACCGCAATCGTTACCCGTACCCAGGGTAAGGTTGCCTCGTCTGCGGCCGCCTCAGAGAGCGAGCGTTGTCGCTGCTGTTG
>SKHJ01000044.1 GCA_007116965.1 Candidatus Kaiserbacteria bacterium | reverse complement strand
TTTACATTTCATCCGCTCAGCCACTCCTCCATACAATAGGACGTGATTATCCTACCGCACTCGTCGGTAAGTACAAAATACTATAGAATATTATTATGGAGCGCCAAGACTGGTTGATGTTTATGGGCACCTTCCTGTTTGGGGCGGTGACCGGTATATATTTGTACTTTGTCGGGTTTGAGCCGACCTTTCAATCGAGCAACCGCACCAGTGATCTGGCGGCCGTCGGATTTCGGATCACAGCTGAGGAGCGGGGCGCTTGCCAAGAACAACCAAGTGGTTGTGGATCGTGGCGTGTCGAAGGGAATCGTTCGTACCGTTTCATCCGTACCGATGCTCGTGGTGATATTTTCGAGAATCGAGAAGGACTTATTTCCCGCAACCTATTCAATCCACTCGAAGAAGAGTTAACGCTTTGGTTTCAAGGTCGTAGTGCCGCACAATACGACAGCACCCCACCATCCTGTCCAGCAGATACACGCTGGTATCGGTATCGGGTAGAAGTGCGTGAGCGACCGGTTTTCCATTTGGCTTCGTGCGACACGTCATTGCGAGATGATCCAATCTTGAAAGCTTTGAGCGATATCACAGCCACCTTTCCGCAATAGTGTCCTGTGAACCAAAAGAAATCTGCTATACTGGCATGTATGCGTGCATTTTATAGGGGTACTCAGTTCTGGTTAGCGGCAATCGTAGCGGCTATGCTTCCGCTCTTGGTAGCGGCCCAGGTCTCTTTTGTGGCTGTAGAGCGGCCCTATGACTCCTATCAACTGCTCGACGACATACCTCGCCAGCAGACCTTGTATGGCGATCTTCAGGGATTTCCTGAACTATTTCAATTTACCGTAACTGCTACCACTACCATCCCGATTACTTTGCGGGCGATAGACGCTGATGAGCACGGACCACTCTTTTCTTTGATCTTAGTGCGTGACGAATCGCAGCGAGGCGTGCGAGAAATTAGTCGTCTCGCAGCTCGAGAGACTACGTGGGATACGTACCGAGACAGTCGTACCAGGATGTTGTACCTAGCCGCTCCGACCCTTGCTCCTACGTTGGTACCTGGTACGTACCGGCTGGAAGTCAGTACGCCTGATAATGAAGGGCGTTATCAATTGGTGTTCGGGGACGATCCACCCCGACTGGGGTACGTCGCTACCTGGCGTACCATTCGCGCTATCCATGACTTCCACGGGTATGGCCCACCGCATATGTTGCGTACCAGTCACGCGCTGCTCCCACTACTGACGCTACTCATCATCGTCGGTATCTTCGGTACCTGGCGGTATGCCAGACGGCAACGTTGGGTATAGTCAGCTTTATAGAGTGGACTTTTTGTCAAGTAGCGGGTATGCTAGAGCCGATCAGAAAGGGCGTGTCCCGGATCGTAACGGACGCGCTTTTTCATTTCATATTTTATGTCACAACCAATCCGTAACATTGCTATTATTGCCCACGTCGACCATGGCAAGACCACTTTGACTGATGCTTTGATGGAGCAGACGGGGTCGCGGGAAAAGGACAGCTCAATGGACAGTAACGCCCTGGAGCAAGAGCGGGGTATTACCATCTATGCCAAGAACACGTCGGTGCAGTATCAGGACACCAAGATAAATATCGTGGATACACCCGGCCACGCCGACTTTGGTAGTGAGGTTGAACGGGTGTTGCGTAGTATCGACTGCGTACTGTTGGTCGTCGATGCCCAAGAAGGTCCAATGCCACAGACCCGCTTTGTCCTCAAGAAGTCACTGGAGCTCAGCCATCGTCCAATCGTCGTCATTAACAAGATCGACAAACCAGCCGCTGACCTCGATCGTACCGAAGAACAAGTACTTGAGCTTTTCCTAGAGCTTGGTGCTGATGATGAGCAATGTAACTTCCCAATTGTCTACGCCATTGGTCTGCAGGGTACCGCTAAGCGCACTCGCGATGAGGAAATGAAAGATCTCACACCACTTCTAGACACCATCCTCGAGCACGTTCCACCCGCGCCTGGGTATGAGGAGGGGCAAGTCTTGCGCGCACAAGTCTTCAATCTCGGCTACGATAACTTCTTGGGACGCCTAGCTATCGCTCGTATCTATGAGGGTAAGCTTGTAGCCAACGCTCAAGTGCATATCAAGCACGATGGTCTCTCTGAGACCCGAAAAGGGAAGGTGGTCAAACTACAGACCTTCCACGGGGTTAGTAAAGTCGATGTCACTGAAGCCGAGGCGGGCGATATTGTGATGATTGCGGGACTGACCGATATCAATATTGGTGACACTGTCACCGACAACGAATCAGCCGAGCCACTGCCGGCTATCAATGTCGACGAACCAACCATTGCCTTGCAGTTTATGGCCAATAGTTCGCCGTTTATGGGCCGCGAAGGGAAGTACGTGACCAGCCGACAGATCCGCGAGCGGTTGGAAAAGGAATTGGAAGTCAATGTTGGTTTGCAGGTGGATTTCTCTGGTGGTGACGCCTATGAGGTGCGTGGTCGTGGCGAGATGCATATTGCGATTCTCCTTGAGAATATGCGTCGTGAAGGCTATGAGCTAGCCGTCTCGCAACCGAAGGTCATAATTAAGGAAGAAGACGGCGTCAAGGTTGAGCCGTTTGAAGAAGTGACCGCCGACCTACCGAGTGAGTTTCAAGGCGCGGTCATCGAGCGCCTGGGACAGCGTGGCTTTGTAATGATGAATATGGTCGCTCACGAGAACCAAGTTCGCCTTATTTTTGAAGGGCCGACGCGCGGTCTGCTTGGCTACCGCAACCAGTTTGTAGTGGATACGCGCGGTAATGGTATCCTCGCTTCACGCGTACTGGGCTTCCGACCATACGCTGGCGAGATCCAAAAGCGAGCGACTGGCTCGATGGTCTCGATGGCCAATGGTAAAGCTCTCGGTTTTGCCCTCTTTGGCCTGCAGGACCGTGGTCAGCTCTATATCACGCCTGGGACTGAGGTCTATGAGGGTATGGTGATTGGTAGTAGCGCCAAAGGTGATGAGATGATCGTCAATCCGACCAAAGGCAAACAGCTCACCAATATGCGCGCCAGCGGTAGCGATGATGCCATCAACCTGGTACCACCCAAAGAGATCACGATTGAGACTGGTTTGGAAATAATGGGTGACGATGAATTCCTCGAAGTCACGCCCGAGAGCGTCCGCTTGCGTAAACAGTATCTGAAGGAGAGCGAGCGAAGTAGACGGGACAAAACTTTGCTGTCGCTTTATAACAAAGGAAGATAATCACTAACCTGAGGAGGGCGCTATGTCGTCGAAGAGGTCGACACAAACGTTACTGCGGACACTGGTGCGCTTCACCGGAGCAGTAGCTCTGATCTACGCGTTAACGCTGATGGTATCTCCATTAGAGACAACCTACCAGCTATTCACTACTTGGCTTTTCTGTGCAGCAGGTCTAATATACTACTTGACCGAAGAAGAGGAAAACCAGAAGAATATCTGGTGGCGAACGGTATCATGGCTGCTGTGGCTCGGTTATCTGCTGGCTTTTTTCAGGATCGTGTATCTTTTTACAGTATCCGCAATGCATGGATGAGGGAGACACCGTTGCCCGAGCTAGCCACTCGGGTATTTTTTGTACGCTATCCTAGCGTTAGTGACACTTTCGTTCTTTGAAAAAACAAAAATGCGGTAGCATTTTGGTGTTCAAACCAATTAACCGCTAACGCATTTTTGTATGCACAAG
>SKHJ01000016.1 GCA_007116965.1 Candidatus Kaiserbacteria bacterium | reverse complement strand
TTCGCCCCACAATGGATACACGCACACACCTTTGCTGGCGCACACCAGTACCCAACTCGGATTACCCCAACCTTCACCTGGTGGCGAGAGGTTGACCCGCAGACATTTATCTACCTGACCGGAGAGGAAAAACGGCCAGCCCTCGAGGCGTTGCTCGCCGCACAAGGTGATCTGGCTCAAACACCCGGTCGGATTGTGCGAGAGCTTTCGCGGGCCGAGATTTTTACCGACATTGTTCGCTATTAAACCAGGGTATGAATAGTTGCAAGCGTAAAGTGGTGGTGGTCGGTGGTGGGGCTGACGTATATACGATTCGGCGTGATTCTTAAGTAGTAGGGGCAACCACGCAATTGCCATAGTGGTAACTGCCAACGCCGGTGGCTCTGACCAGGCAAGGCGATACTGTTCGTCTTAGCTTACTTTGGCGTAATTCGTAGCATTTAGCTCGAATCATCTGGCAACACATCAGGTAATGAGCACTAGCGTGCACGCTGTCTCACTTGTCCTTGCAATCTTCGCCAAGTATGAGAAGCTGCGAGTAGTAGCGATCCTGGCAAAGGGAGAAGGTGATGGCTAAACGGCCTAATATCAGCAGCGTCCTGTGGCTCGTGGCGGTACCCAAACCCGAACGGGTGCGTCGTCAAGCCGTACATCTGACAGCGCGTGAGCAGGTCCACTGCCTGGAGGAGTTCCTTCAGACAATGGAAGAGTGTTCGCTCACGCAAGAGGAACGGACTCGGTTCTTTCCTGTGGGGCACCGGTCTCGCTGGGGCCATTTGTACTCTGGTTGCGAGCGGTCTCGCTATTACATCTCGTTTTGGCGAGGTGCCACGTATGTAGGTACGGCCGTGCTGGTCAGGCAGCAGGAAGACGTAGAGACGGACGAAGGGTTGGCTTTGCTCTGGCTCGGGCAGAAAGGCCTGAGGAAAGCGGTAGTGACGCAAGCTCTACAAAACCATGCGAAATTGACACCAGAAGAAGTGGAGAAGACCGTATGGCAGACCTGACCAACTGAACGCCCAGCCTAGACGTGAGGCACCACAATTCCTCAACAACGCCACCGGTACCGGTGGCGTTACTTATTATGCGAGCGTGATCTATAACGAAAAAAGATACACAGCAATCGTTGGGGAGGTATACATCGGCTTCAGATCAGCTACGTTGTTAATAGTACCATCGGCGGCGTAAATAGCACTGCGCGCGTTATTGGCAGCACTGACGATCGGTATACCATTCCAGGTTGCTTGTACGCGGAGCATAGTGTCTAGCTTATGCCAAAGGATTGTTGGCTGATGAAACCAAGTGTGTGAGATAGGATGAAAGACAAAAGGTGGTAGCTCCTCGCGCTCCCCAACAATGGTACGCACTCCAAGCGGGGAGACGCTCTCAAAACAAAAGAGTACACTTGGTATAGTGGGGGACAGGTGTGTCTGGTTGACAATGGGGCCAGGTACGTAGGCGGCTGTCCGCATAATCTGATCAATAAGGTCTGCTTGACCGACTAAAGCGAGACCAGCTCGGTACAGGCGGGGAGTATATTCGCCTTGGGGTACAAGATATTGCTTGTCTACGTAGGTGAAGGTATCAGTCGCAGTATCGTAAATAACACTACGCAAGGTCAAGCCCCGTTCGGTCTCAATACTTGTACTGTCAAGCAAATAGGTCTGCGGAAATAATTGTTGCAGTGTGTCGCGCGTGTGGAGCTGGTCGGGACTGAGACTAAAAAAACGATGATCTTCTGGTAACAGAATGTGGGTCGGTTGGTGTGTGGCGACCGCTTCTAGGGCAACCATCGTGTGGTGGTAGCGGAGCGCAGCGTTGTCGATAGAGCCAGCCGGGAAGCGGGTTTCAACTACAGCGATGGCAAGGTCGGACTCGCGTGGTGGTGTTGGGAGTACGCTGCTTGGGTACCAGACACTAGTTACTATAAGCAACGTCATTACCACACCGAGCGAGAGGTACCTTTTGTGTCGCCGGCAAGTCGTGACGTGCCAGCTAAGGAGTAAGGTGCAAAAAACGATACCCCACGTCAAACCGTAGACACCGCCAAGCGTAGCAAGAAAAAATAACGTCGCGTGTTCAGCCAGGGCGTACCCAACGTAGCCAAAGCTGAAGAAGATGTTTGGTCCACTTTGTTCACCTTGAGTAAAGACTGAAAATACATACGAACTAAGCACTTCGACCCCTACCCAGACGACCGGCAGACAAACGACAATAATTAGCCAAGATCGAAAACGGGCAAGGAACTTTACTGCGATACCGAGTACACTCCCTGCCAAAGCCAGCCATAAGGCGGCGGTGAGCCAGTACGTAGCGATAATAGAGATCTGGGTGAGTGCGGCGATGGTTTCGAGCCAGATCAAGGGGTAGGTGTACCAAAACCAGGCTATAGCACCCAGGGCTTTAGCCAGCCAACCAAGCAGACCGTACCAGGCGGCATACCCAAAGCTTGGCGCTCTGGCTAGTAAAAAGACATACCAACCAATCCCGAGTATGGTCGCTGGGTATAGCCACGGCGCGTAGAGACCAATCGCCATCAGTGTGCCGGCCGATAGTACCAAGATAGAATGTAGTCCCGGCATCTGGCTATGGTAACAAATCCATACATCAACCGCATCGCGTATTTTTAAATTAGGTCGGTATCGGCCTAAAAACTCATAGCGTATAATATGAGCGATGGACGGCGCTCGAGAGTACACCTGCAATAAACTTATTAGTTTAGGCTTGCCACTTGCAATTATTATTGTCAGTTGGTTTTCTTTTTCAGAACCAGTTGAGCAATGGCGTTTTTTATTGTTGCTAGTGGTGACGATTGGCTATACACACTATTTAATTGGTGGCTACTACCAACTCAAATCATACACTCGTAAACATCGGCCACAGCAATACTATATTTGGTTTGGGCTGTTAACAATCATTGCTACTGGAGTCTGGTGGTGGTGCTGGAGTACTGACCGGATGGTTGAGTTGGCCATTTTTATGATTCCGTATTTTGTTGCACATGGTTTTTTTAACGAGCAGACATTTGTGGCGCGACAGCTAGGTACAGTATTGCCACCGGGAATCATTGGTTCGATAACGATTTGGTTAGCAGCGGTGACAACACTAAGTTTTCTGCACCCGAGTGCGTTTTTTGACAAACACTATGAGTATCAGTTTCAGACAGCTGTAACAGCTTTTCAATTTTCGTATCCACAAGCTGAGAGCATAGTGTGGTGGGTAATTGGTTTTGGGCTGCTCGGACTGGTTGTGGCGGCGGTGATTATGGGGCACGTGTTATACCGCAGACAGTATTTGCAGGTGTCGCTACCGATCGCTGTGATTGGTCTCGGACTGACCGGTCTTTATTTGTATATGGGCACATTTAATTATGTCTACCTATTGTTCTTCTTATTAATGTACCATTTCATCACCTGGATGATTTACTCGGGTGTTCGGTTCTATGAACGGTCACCAACACAGCTCGGCTGGTACCTGGCTTGGCATCTACTTATCATCGGGGCAGTGGTGGCAATGATGGCCTCGGTGGTGGTTTCGACAGTCAGCGACCAGGTAGCCTTTATGGCGATGAATAGTTATCTCTTCTTACTCCTGACTACTATTCATATCACTACTTCGTTTATAAATGAAACGTGGTTCCAGCGTGCAGTCGGACTACGGTAGTAACCAAGTTATAATTTCATAGGCTCTAGACCATCACTTTTAATCATTTAAGTTTAGCATACAGAGTCAGAATCTGTCGTAACTCAGTTCGCAATGCCTGATCATTCTTCTTCCAGCGCCACTCACACTCTTTCAGATGA
>SKHJ01000018.1 GCA_007116965.1 Candidatus Kaiserbacteria bacterium | reverse complement strand
GTACGTTGAACGGATTAATCAGAAAGAGTATCAGCAGTGTATTAAAAACAAAAAAACACCCAGGTGGGTGAAGTGAGGGGCGAATGTGCCCCAGCCACTCCACCAACGGTTTTATCATATCTTATAGATTTGTCAATACATGAGACACAGCTTCTTGAGTTATTGGCAGTAGTGCACGCTACAGAAATGATGCTATACTGCGCCTTACTATAGAGTTATGTCTAACCATACACAATATGAAGGTGTCTTGATGGTACGGGGACGCGGGACGGGCTTTGTGACGATTCCTGATTTTACCGAAGATATCTTGATTGAGCGCGAGCAACTAGGCACAGCGCTTGATGGCGATATCGTCACTATCTCCCTATTACCAGAAAAGGTCGGCGACCGTACTGCCGGCAAAGTAGAAGCAGTCAAGCGTCAGGCCTACCGTGAGCTCATTGGTACTATCAAGCACGATGCTAAACCACCAGTCTTTGTCTCTGACAACCGGCGTATCCATATTCGCCCTACCGTTGAAAATCTTACTCCAGAACATCATGACCAAAAAGTTGTGGTTGAAATTACGCGCTGGCCGGAAAATTCGCTTGAGCCAATCGTCAAGATCATCGAGACGCTCGGTCGCACTGGTGACCATGAGACTGAAATGCAAGCCATTATCCGTGGCGGTGGCTTTGGTACTGACTTCCCTGATGACGTCCAGGAGGCGGCGCGAGCACTGTACGAGAAGCGAGATGAGATATTTGCTGAGGCCCTGCAAGACCCTAAGCGTCGCGATATGCGTACCGCTGAGACCTTTACCATCGATCCAGCTGACGCCAAGGATTTCGATGACGCGCTTTCGGTAGAACAAGTCACTGAGAGTCGTTGGCGGATTGGGATCCATATCGCAGATGTCTCCCACTACGTTCGCACTGGCGATGCCTTGGATGTCGAAGCCAAAGAACGCGGCACCTCCGTCTACTTGGTCGACCGGGTTATCCCGATGCTACCAGAGGTACTCTCAAATGACCTTTGTTCCCTGCGTCCTAACGAAGATCGTCTGGCCTTCTCGGCTGTGTTTGATTTAGACGACAAAGGTACAGTACACGACACCTGGTATGGTCAAACCATCATCCACTCGGACAAACGGTTCACCTACGAAGAAGCCCAAACTATTTTTGACGAACAAACTGGCCCACACGTAGCAGCTATCACCACTCTGATGAATATCGGTCGCGCTTTGCGCCAACAACGATATCAGGCTGGTGCTATTGCCTTTGAACAGCCCGAGGTCAAGTTCGAACTCGATGAGCGCGGCGCCCCAATACGCGCCTACACCAAAAAACGCACCGAGACAATGATGATGATCGAAGACTTCATGCTCCTGGCCAACCAAAAGGTAGCTACGTATATCAATGATCTTTGCCGTAAAAATAACCGCGACACCGCCTTCATCTACCGTATCCACGACGTACCCGACCCAGAGAAGATTGAAGAGCTCGGGATGTTTGTGCGGGCTTTAGGTTACAGCTTTGATGCCGAAAATGGTGTCGTTGAAGCCAAGACCCTTAACAAACTAATGGAAGAAGTCGAAGGTACGCCCGAAGAGAACCTGATCAAAACTGCCTCTATTCGCTCAATGGCCAAGGCTGTCTATTCGACCAAAAATATTGGTCACTTTGGTTTGGCCTTTACGTACTACACCCATTTCACCTCCCCTATCCGTCGCTACCCCGACCTCCTAGCGCACCGACTGTTGCGAAAACATCTTGATGGTTCGCCAATCGGCGCCAAAGAGATGGCAACCTACGAACGTCTATCAATTCAATCATCTGAACGCGAGGTAGGAGCAGTCAGCGCAGAACGTGACTCAATCAAGTTCAAGCAAGTGGAATATATGGTCAACCACGTCGGCGAGACCTTCGACGCGGTCATTACCGGTGTAGCCGACTGGGGTATCTATGTGCAAGAGACTGGGTCGCTGGCCGAGGGTATGATCCGCTTGGCCTCACTCGGCGGCGACTTCTACGTCCACGAGAAGTCCAAGTACCGGGTACGCGGAGAACGGACCGGCAAAATCTTCCGTCTTGGTGACGAAATCACGGTCAAACTGACTCGTGCCGATGTCGACGAGCGCCAACTTGATTTTGAGTGGGTGCCAGAGAAACGTGTCTAATCTGGATAGGTCAACATCGCCGTCTGGGCGAAGACTCTTGATACATACGCTCGTGAATGCGTACCATACCTCGCTAACACACTAGTGTTTTCGGCCCGCATTTTATCAGCCAAGAGTAGATATAAGTCCTGACCGGTAGGTGCGGTATCCAGATCAAAATCTTGTAACACCATTCGTAGCCCTTCACCCACCCGCCGCTCACCAGCTTTATAGCCGCCAAGCACAGCTAGCGAGAGAAAGTCGCGATACAACACCTTATCATCGCCATGATGGTGGCGTAGTCGCTTGAGCTGCTCCTCACCAAGGAAGTGCATAACTCGTCGATAGACATCCGATAGATACGTACCAGCCACCTCTACCTGCGCCACAAAATCATCAATGGCATCTGGGTCGTCGTTATAATCTGCCCACGTACTAGGTAGAAATTATAGAATACCAGTGGCGCCAGATTCGACGTTTGTCAGACCTGGTTCAAATTTTGACTCTAACGCAGCGAGGCCTACGACCTGTTGGCGTAAGACTGCCTGAATAGGCTCTGGCACATCATCGGCAAAGGTGATTTCTTGTTGCAAAAACTCAAGACGAGACCGATGGCTACTATCAGAGGCAGGCTGCTCGGCGAAATGCTTGACCAGATCGCTGTATCGTCTGATCTCTCCAGACGATACAGCTGCGCGGACACTTTCATTATTTGCCTTTTGGTACGCTGCAACAAAGTCACTATTATTAAGTTGTCCCACAATCTCGCGATCAGGATATTGCTCTTGCAATCGAGCGCGGACAAACTGCAACCACTCACCAGCAATACCCTCTGTCGCCAACCCTGCTTCGTTAAGCGGCCCGGGTGTAAGGCGATAACGAAAAATTTCCTCTTCACCATTCTCGTTAATACGGGTTCGATCAACGATAAATTCCTCAAATTGCACCGGCTCACCAACCATAACTCCGTCTTGGTCAAAAAACAACACCTCATCGTAGGCGAGCTGGTACTGCTGCGCGTACAAAGTAGATTCTCTTTCAAACCGTTCCTTATCACCAAACCGCTCTGGCCGCGACTCTGGTACTGGTGAACGCTCTGGTGCGAGTGGTGACTCTACATCAGCTTCTGGTTGGTAATCTTGAAGTAGTTTGTATCCAGTTGCCAACACTCCAGTCGAGGCTGCTGTCCCAATCGCGCCACCCAAAAACTTCCGCCGGGACATTTTTTCAGGCTCTGGCTCATTCTCTTTTTTATCTTTACGCTGAGGCGGTCGTTCCATGTGACCATCATACCCTCTTGTCGAGACGTAGCCAATACGGTACACTCAGAGCCATTCCGCCCATAGCTCAGTTGGTAGAGCAGCGGCCTTTTAAGCCGAGGGTCCTAGGTTCGAGTCCTAGTGGGCGGACACGAACGAAGTGAGTGGACACCCACGACCGCACCTGTGTACCGAAACGAAGTGGAGGTGCACAGGAGGACGGACTCGAAGAGGTTGCCTGGTATTTTGTGAGTGTGCGAAACAAAATATTGACAACCTGTACTGAAACTGTAAGTTTCGAGTCCTAGTGGGCGGACACGTAAAAGCGCCTTTGGCGCTCTTTTACGTGTCCGCCCAAGAAGTGTACTTGAGTACACTTCGCCTAGAGCTCGCACCACAAAGAGTACT
>SKHJ01000020.1 GCA_007116965.1 Candidatus Kaiserbacteria bacterium | reverse complement strand
GGGATAACTTCGGGCATCCTCTATAATCGGCATTTTTCCTGCCCTTTCTTGCCATTTTGAGATTTTGTTCTCTAGTGTGCAGACGAGGTAAGTTAGAGTAACCCCGTTCGTCTTCTCTAGTAGAGCTGGTTTTTTAGTACGTCGTGATTGACCTCACTACGGCTATAGCGTAAGCTTGCCAGCTAGTGGTTTAGGTGCAATGTATTTGCTCCAGTATGCTGGCCGATATGAAACAATATCGGCCACCGCCTGAGCAAATATCCACACCAAGTCACACCCCACGCTTCGTTCTTGTATATACTTAGAGGCAGTCCCAATCATGTGGTCGTTTTCATATACAATGAAGACGCCCAGCGCCCGAGGTACGACTGCTTTACTTAGTACTTAGTAACGTATGTACGAGCCAAGCGCCGAACGGGGAATGTTATTTGACAACTGCATATTTCAAGAAGTCGTAAAACATCCCTTGATGTGTACGTCGGTTTTGTGTTGCTCGCTCTACCAACTAGAAGTAGAAGATAGACCAGCACGACTCCGATGCTCCCGCCTGACCGTTTGTACCACCACGCTAGCCGCGCCGACACACCGTACCGGAAATATAACCAGCCGCTTCACGAAGCTGTCGGCGAACTGGCCACTGCTCCACGCGACGCAGTGCGCAGTTCGCCGACAGCTTCACCAGATCCGTGGGTCGATCACATTGGTCTGGAGAAGTGTTGGTGATTTGGTAACCCAGCCCCACTTTTTGCTTTCACCTGGCGCCAGGTCAGCAAGAAGTCAGCCGTAAGCACGCACTCCAAAATAAACGTGCCTGCTTGCAAGCAAAAAGTGGGGCTGAGTTGCAAATATGAATTAATTCATATTATTAGCTAATACTTATTAGTAATCATTTCCGATTATTAAATTACAGTTTATGACTGAAGTTAAAAATACTATTGCTGCTAAGTTCGCTGTGGCGTTCGTAGCAGTGGCAATGGTGTTCACTATGTTCACGCCTGCACAGGCACAGACCGTAGAAGAACTCCAAGCTATGATCAACGATCTGCTCGCGCAGATCAGCTCACTTCAAGGCCAAGTTGGTCAGGAAGGAACAGTACCATCACATGGTGCTGCTGGCGCATGTCCATACACTTGGACTCGCAACCTTGGTCAAGGTGACCGAGGCGAAGACGTTATGCGTCTACAACAATTACTAAACTCTAATCCAGATCACCGAGTTGCCCCAGCAGGACAACCAGGTTCAGCTGGAATGGAGACAGACTTCTTCGGTCCAGCTACTGCAGCTGCTGTTTCAGCAATGCAAGTAATGTACCGAGCAGAAGTTCTGACCCCAAGTGGTCTACAGAACCCAACTGGTTTCTTTGGTCCAGCTACTCGCGCTAAGGCCAACGAGCTTTGTGCGACAGCCCCAGTAATGCCAGAGCCAGAGGATGAGGACGAGATGGAAGAAGAGGATGATGTCGACGCTCCAACTGCACCAAGTCCACTGATGGGTGGTGAAGGTGACATCGTTGTTCAGACCTTGCTTGACGGAGGTGTTACTATCGACCTTGGTGACAGCGAGACTGTCTTAGAGTTTGAAGTAGAAGCAGTTGACTCTGACGTATCAGTCAATCGCGTTGATTTCGTCTTTAACAACCGACCATGGTTGTTCTTCGATGAGGTTAACCTCTTGGTTGACGGCGTAGAAGTTGCTTCACTGAGTGGTTCTGGTGCTTTCACCAACACCACCGGTATCAACTACCGCGCTCGCTTCTCAGGTCTTGACCTGGTTATCCGTGAGGACGAGATGGTTGACGTAGCTCTCGAGCTCGTCGTCCGTGGCTCAATGGCTGGTAATCGTGAAGCACAGACTGTTACCGTCTCAACTTCTGAGACCCACATGCGATTCGTTGATGGTGCTGGCTTCTCAGAAACTGGTGGTGTAGAAACTGATGCTGCAGTCAGCTTCTTCGACGCCTTTAGTGACGGTGAGATCCGCGCTACCATCGCTGACAATTCACCAGAAAGCGCTACTATCCTCCTCAACGAGAGTTCACGCACCAACGGTGTGACTGTTCTCAATGTTGACCTGGAAGCTCGCGACAGCGATATGGAGGTCAAGGAGTTCTGGGTAGAGCTATCTGCCGACACTGGTACTACCACTATCGGTTCAGTTATCAACCGTGCTCGCCTCTACACAGGCAACACCTTGCTTGATACCCAGGCAGTATCAGGTAACGGTACGTCAACCACAGTTGAGTTCGATCGCGTTGATTACATGATCAGCCGCGACGACATTCGTGAGTTCCGCGTCGAGATCGACTTCAACCGCGCTGACAACTACGAAGACAAGCTCCCAGCTGACTTCACTGTCGGCGAGGTGACCGTTGCTTCGGAGAATAGAAACTTCGAGCCACACACAGAGACTCTAAACGTTGATGAGGAACATCGTATCCTTACCAAGGGTCTTGTAGCCGAGTTTGTAAGTGTTGAAGAGGAAACACAAGGTAGCGACGACGAAGTTGGTCGCTTTACCTTCCGCTTCGACCTGACCGCGTATGGTGACACCTTCTACGTTCCTCAGGAACCAACCTTAGGAACTCAGATCGTCGTTGCTACAACCTCAAGTACGGCTGGTTCTGCTGACATCAGCAGTGTTACCCTTAGTTCAAGCAACGCTGCTTCAGCAGGTGGTGGTGACACCTACCGGGTATCGTCTGGTCAAACACGCAGCTTCACTGCTACCGTGTTTGTCACTGATGTAGACCCAGCTCGAACGATTCGAGTCATTCTCGAAGAGCTACAGTACTTCACCAACACAGCTGGTACGACTCAAGCTGGTAGTTCACCGGTACGAATGGGTACTCCAGAGTTCCGGTCAGCTCCACTCTTCATTAGCGAAGGCCAATAGTAGCTCGTTAATGATTTCACCCATCATTTGATCGGTGAATGAGTAGAAAAACCCCGCGCCTAGGCGCGGGGTTTTTCGTATTTGTCCCCACCACTCCTCTCTCAGATACACAAGTCAGACTTGTGTATCTGCCAACACCCCCTGCCGGTAGGCAAAAAAGCGGAAATACTATAGTATTTCCGCTTTTTTCGTTACCTCAAACCTCTTTTTCTCGCCCCAAAACCCCCACCAAAACACCAACCGTACATTCACCAGAAACAGCAACATTAAAACTACACCACACCCAACCACCTCACTAGTACGGTTAACCGAACTAACTACACCACACCTCAAAATACTTTAGTACGGTTAACCGAACTAATAACCACCAACCTAAACCTCAACCCTCCACTCACCACACCTAACCGATACCAGCAAAACTACACCACACCTCAAAATACTTTAGTACGGTTAACCGAACTAATAACCACCAACCTAAACCGTCGCTTCAAACCCAACCCTCCACCCACCACACCACCCTCCAACTCCAACCCTCCACCCACCACACCACTCTCCACTCTCGAAAAAATTACACCACACCCCAAAATCCTTTAGTACGGTTAACCGAACTAAAAACACTCCACCGCTCCAAAACTACACCACACTTTTATTTCCCCTAGTACGGTTAACCGAACTAATTAAAAAGGGAAAACCCAAACCCACCACGTAATTTTCCTACAGCCACAATTGACCGTAGCGAGACAATTACTACGCAGAGGTATGTTAGCGGCTGTCTAGGCTGGAGTAGCTGACAACCACACGCAAACGCTATATACTTAGGCGGTATGTACACATTTCGCACGCTCGTATTTTTTATCGGTTGTCTTACCGTCGGCACACTCGGCTTCACCGCGAGCGTCCAGGCCTTTACCGTCACCGATCAGTCAGTCACGCGTCTGACCGATGACACCGTGCTTTTCTCCGTGACCTACCGCTTCAACTTCCTCAACCGAGAAGCAAGAACCTCACTGCTCGCGCTACCAACTGGCACTACTATGAATGTACCCGCCGTGCAGTACTCTCTCGTCGACGCCGAAGGAGCTGTCGTGGCAGGTGTAAAAAGTCACTCGTTGGTCTTGAGTGAGGCCGCGGTGCGGGGGAATGAGTACTATCTTCCCGAGGCCACGCCAGGCTTCTTCCGCCTCATTTCTATTGTGCGTCTGGAACCAAACTTCGTGGCCGAGCGTTTAGCTCTCCAGGTCGACAGTATACCGCTGACACTGATAGCTGGCGACGAGGTTAGCAGCGGTCGCGTCCCCGACGAGTATCTAGAACCGTTCCGTACCGATTTCTTTACACCCTAGAGCGCTACCAACACCAAAGAAAAAACGGACAGACTATAGTCTGTCCGTTTTTTCTTTGCCACAACTTCTCAAACCCGCCAACACACCACTACCGACTTGACAATAATAAGCATTATCAGGCACCATAAAGAGGCACCAATTGGCTTGCGCCAGATCGAGGTGTAAATGTTCAAAACAAAAAAGGGGACGCTGTCCATGATCTTGGCCAAACTGCTCCGTGAAGCTATTTCGTTCACCGTTCTTTATTTCCCGTGGCGCTTTTTCTTGATCTATTTGCCTACTGGCAGGACAGCCCTGTTGTCTGCCACCAATGACGGATGGTCGCGTCCTCACCAGTGCGTTGGACCAGCCCGTAGTCCACGGTTGCCGCCGCGGTCGGTCGCCACCACTCATCGTCGCCACTGCTGATCGGTTCACCGGTGTCGGCTTTGCCGCCGTACCAGCACACCCACCCGCAACGGGCGGCAGACTGGCACTATCTCTATCTCTCCAGGAGAAAGGAGGTACTTCGCCCCGGCGCGCACGCGCCGGGGCTCCATCGTTTCTGCTGACAAGAAACCAGCGGCACAGTTGACGCATCCGTCTACTATGCTACTATCAGCACTAGCAGCGGCGGCCTTGCTACGCGCCAAGCAACTGCTGGCCCCTATCGGTTCCCTGACCACCGCGGCCACGCCCGCCGCCGCTGCCCCTTGCGCCCACTTTTACTGGGCGCCTTTTTTGTGACCCCACGAAAGTAATTCTACGGTTCACACACTCTCTGGACACCAATCATATAAATGATGCAAGGCAGGAGGAAAGAGTGTATCCGGAGCAGAAAGGCAGGGTATGTGCGGGTTCAAAATTACACCACACCGCGCCAATACTTTAGTTTAGTACGGTTAACCGAACTAATTACACCACACTTTTATTTTCCATAGTACGGTTAACCGAACTAAAAACAACCAACTTAAACCACCAACTTCAACCCCAAACCTCCACCCACTACATCACCCTCCACCTTCGAGAAAATTACACCACACATCGCCACCACTTTAGTACGGTTAACCGTACTACGTTTTCCGCAACTAACGTGCTTAAGGATTGGTTCACAACCTTCGACTACTTTTTCATCTTCCGCCGAGGGACGTGTGAATACGCCGGCAGAAAGCCAAGCAAGAGAATGGTATCTATGGCATCTAAAATATCACTAAGTTTGACCTGGCGTTTCTGCATTTCAATTTTAATTCCCTCGTAGTGTCCGGCTAAAAATTTCTCCCTCAAATTTTCGACGGTTGACGGACTAAGGTCAAGGTCATTCCAGATCTGATAACCACTCCGTCCCTGCATCAACATCACAATTGCGGCAAAACGTTTCGCCAACATTATCTGTTCCTCTGACCCCAATAAGGCATTAAAAAATAATTTAGCATTATCTGCATCAAGACCACTAATGTGCTGATACCACTGGGTAAAGATACATTCCAGTTGATATTCATCAAGTTTACGCTTCGAGATGTTTGGCATAGGTATTGGAACTTACTTTTACCATAGCAAGCGAGTAATACACCTGTCGTCCGAATTAGTCCACACATATCGAGGTGTTGGTATTACTGACTTGCAGTCAAGGGTTGGTTTTGGTAGGGTCACAGTATGCGTAGGGAAGTGTGTCATGAGTGTGACAACAATTCCATACTTCTAAATTCCCGCCACCAAGCTCAGTTGCTTGGATGGTTGCTGGGGCTGGCACTCATACTGCCGTTATCAGCCAGTGCTGGTTGTGGTGATATTGTAGCGAGTAGTGGTGAGCGGACACCGATAGCGGACTGTACTGATCCATTTATGGCTGCATCAATCGATGATCCTGCGCTTGTCTATGCTTTTGGTACTACCACCATTAGGGCTGGGACAGAACTTTTCGTGAGTGAGCTACCAACCACCGCGGAGTTTTCGCTTAACTCAGCTCACGGCGGGGCGATGAGTACAGCGTATCTGTACCGCCTTGATGGAAATGATTGGTATGAGCAAGCAGCCATCGAAGTCGTCCCGCCGCCGTTGGCGCCGGTTGAACTCACGTTTGCTGCTACCGGAACGTACAGCTTGGTGCTTGAAGAACAGGAAATACAGCTTATGCTCGATACTCGACCCCGTTGGCAACAGTTACTGTTGCCAACCGCCTACGCTCTCACCTGGTCTGGTACTCGCCACGTCATAACTTTTACCGTCACGCTCGCAGAACCGGACCCAGACCAGCCCGAGGAACCAACCGGCGCCTCGAGCGTATTGTTCCTGCCGGGAATTCAGGCCAGTCGGTTATATACACTTGGCGGATTGTTCCCGGAGAGACAATTGTGGACTCCACTAAACAACAACGACGTTAGAAGACTGGCGATGACAACCGAGGGTGAAAGCGTCAACGATGTCTACACTGACGATATCATCGACTCGGTGCTGTTTGTAGGATCAATCTATGGAAACATTGCAAGTTATTTTGACAAACTGGTTACCACGGAGAAAATAGCGGCTTGGCAGCCCTATGCTTATGACTGGAGGTATGCAGTAGATGATATTGTACGCTCAGGTACGCAGTATAAGACGACACGACAGTACCTGATACCAATTGTAGAGGAGTTAGCCAGTAGTTCATTTTCAGGTCAAGTTTCTATCGTTGCTCACTCAAATGGAGGTTTGTTGGCCAAAGCGCTGGTGGCTGAGCTAGAAGTGCGTGAACTTGATCATTTGATTGATGCAGTGATTCTTGTTGCTTCTCCCCAACTAGGTACACCAAAAGCAGTCGGATCGTTATTGCATGGTTACGACCAGAATGTGCTTGGGGGATTTGTTATTAGTGCTCACGTGGCTCGTGAAGTCATCAGGAATATGCCAAGTGCATATGGTCTCTTACCCACGCAGGAGTATTTCAATTCCAATTTGTATGGCCCTGTTATTGCTTTTTCGGAAGGGGTAGCCACACAACACTTTGTTGATGTGTATAGTGATAGTATTCGCACGAATGGTACTTTGTACGACTTTCTGCTTGGTATCGATGGACGGCCGCCGGCAGAAACAGTGTATGATGCCATCTCTGCCAACTCAAAGCTATAGAGAATTCTAAACTACTAGATGAAAATGTGCTTCAACCATGGCGTGCTCCGGATCATATTGAGGTGACAGAGTTGGCTGGGATAGGAATACCGACCATTAGCGGCTTCGAGTATCGCCAATTTCATCGACTGGTGTGCGAAACTGAGTTTATGATTGGAGTCTGCGTACGTGAGCCCTACTACAAGCCAGTGCCACAATTCAGCGTGTTTGGCGACGAGACAGTTATGCTATCTTCAGCACAGGGCTATCGAGGCAAGAAGCGTTCTTTTGTGCTTGATATGGATGCACATCGTGAAATTGGTAGATTGAATCATGTGAATATCACTGAGTCGCCTATGACGCATCAATGGCTAAGTAGCCTTTTATATGAAGGAAGCGACAAAATACGCTTTATCTCTGAAGTCAAACCAATAGAAATGCCACCGGTGATGTTCTATGTGCTGGGTATAAATTCACCAGCAGAGTTGCGTGTGCTCGATGAGTCTGGTAATACCACATACATTGATGCTAGTCAGGAATTGCTTCGACGAGAGGAGGGGATTGCTGGCTCACGTGTATTCTCTTTCGGTAGTACCACTTTGGCAATACTGCCGGCTGATGGTGAATACACTTTAGAAATAGCAGGCACTGGTGCAGGTATAGTAACTCTTGAGTTGGACGTGTTTGGCACTAAGCAGAGACAGACCAATGTTAACTCAATTGAGGTTGATCAAGTTAGCTCTACGACCCGGATATACACGACTCTTAGTGAGGGTAAACTCCACAATCTATCCCTTGATAACAATGGCGATGGCAAGATTGATACTATAATCGATAGTAGTACGGGCGAAGTCTCGCTGGTTGTTGCTGAAGATACCGTCAATGAAATACCGCGCTCGACAGCTAGAAGTGGTCCAGTACTGAGAGGGTCAGGTGAAGGGGTGTCAGTAACAGGCGTTGTGGCCGGTCTAGCAGTTAGCGTTTCGGACCAGGAAGATGTTCTTCTAGAGCAGCTACTCAGACAGCTGTATGAAGCATTAATCCAATTACAAGAGATTTTACGAACGTATGAATTTGAAAACTAAGATGAAACAATCAATTCCAATATTTGTTCTTTTAGCTACTACAGTTTCGGTTCATTACTATTGGAAAATAGTTTGTATTGGTGGCGGTTGTTCGTATGCGCTGATGGATAGAGTACTTGATCCTATTTTTTATGCCTCACTCTCTTTGCTGACATTTTTTACCTTCTTTCTCTTTCTGCCGTATCGTTACTTTAGGCAATGGTTGTTTTGGGTGTTTTCGTGGGGAATCGTCGTTGCCTTTCTCGGTGTTCAAGCAAATCTTGATAGGCCGGGGAGTGGCCCGTTTCCAATTTTTGCTCGTGAAATAATCATTCTGCAAACCGTTTTCTTCTGGATCGTGACACTTGTCTTCTGTGCCGTCTTGTGGTGGCGAGAGCGGAGATCACCTCAAAACACTTTGTCTAACGAGAAAAGATAGCAGTTGCACGTTGTGGAATCATCACCTCTCGCTCCCTGGTCTGTTGACGGCTAGGAATTACTACGGAGCAGCTTGCTATACTACACAGGTATGGAATGGTTGTATGGCATTGTGATCTTTCTGTTGGCAGGGGCAATTTTGTACTACGCGGGCGAGCTTTTGGTGTCTGGTCTACTACGCCTAGCGCGGTTCTATCAGATCAAGGAGTTCATCGTCGCGTTTTTCGTCATGGCCTTTGCGGGCACGCTACCCAACTTTTTCGTGGGCATTACCTCAGCTATGCAGGGCATCCCGGAGTTGTCCTTCGGTGACGTGATGGGCAATAACATTGTGGCGTTGACCTTGGCGGTCGCGCTGGCACTTTTTATCGTACCAGGTCGCAAGTTGGATATCAGTAATGAGACGGTTCGTTACACCACCTTTATGACGGCAGCAGCCGCGCTCTTACCACTTATCCTGATCTCCGACGGTGAGCTTTCGCGCAGTGACGGTTTGGTCCTGGTGATGTTCTTTGGTGTCTATGTTGCATGGTTGTTCTCGCGCAATGAGAATTTCTCCAAGCTCTACGAGACCGACCAGGTGGTCCCCATCGAACAAGGTCGACCAGAAGCCCTTACCGCCACAATCAAAGTGGTGGTTGGACTAGCGCTCCTCGCCGCTGCGGCGCAGGCGGTGGTCTATGCCGCTGAGTTGATTGCTTTGAGTATCGGGGTGCCGTTGATGGTGGTCGGGGTCTTGGTGGTGGGCTTTGGTGGTGCGTTGCCAGAGTTGTACTTCACGGTTATTACTGCCAGAAAAGGGGAGACCGGAATGATCCTCGGCAACCTGATGGGGGCGGTGATCTCGCCCGCCACGTTAGTGCTGGGTATCGTGGCGCTGATTCAGCCGATTCAGAACGATAATCTGGAATTTCCTCTCATCGGGCGACTGTTCTTGGCGGCCGTGGCTATTTATTTCCTCTACGCTTCGTACACCAGCAAGACCATCAGTATGCGTGAAGGGTATGTCTTGTTGGCGGTGTATGCACTCTTCTTGATAGCTATGATTCTTAGCCTGGGATTGGTTGACTACGCGCCAACCGCCCTCCAAAGCCTCGGTCTGCTATAATAAATCTTTTCCCCGCATGCTTGCATCGGGGTAGTTCATTGACTGCGCTACACATTGGACTGTCTGAAAATCATATAGTCACTCTCTCAGACAATGTATAAACGACTTGTTTGTTGTATACTTGACTTCGTTCGGGCCATAGCATAGAGGTAGTGTGTGAGACAGCCTGGGAGGCTGTCGCAAGAGGCTGCCAGCTATTTTGTTAAAATAGCGACAATCTGAACAGTTTCTGTAAGAAACGCAGGGGGGAGAAATATTTAGTCGGGCTGTAGCATAGTGGTAGTGTGCGCCCATGGGGTGGGTGTGGCCCGGGTTCGATTCCCGGCAGCCCGACTAAGCATTTCTCCAACTGGCTGCAGACCAGATTTGTAAGGTATACTGTACGCAATGTTCAACCGTAACTTTTATCGCTTCTTATATAGCTTCGTAGCTGTGGTTTCTGTCACGCTGGTTTTACTTATTGTCGTGAGCTCGATAGCATAGCTGTCAAAGAAAGTACTATGTATGAGGTGCGTAGGCAATACTGAGAGTACAATAGTATGCGTCTGACCAACTATTATCTCTGGAGCTTTGCTTTCTCAATATTCTTTCTCTTGCTCCTACTAGGGGCAATGGTGTTCCTGGACGAAGCGCTTCCGACCAGCCTGTCTGAATTGATGTGGTTTGAGTACGTGTTGCTCGCTTTGGCTACTTGGCGGTTGACGCGGTTGTTTGGTAAAGATCATATCACCACTTTTCTACGGGAACAGTTTTATACTGTACGTGAGCAAGATGGCACAATGGTGCTCGATAAGCCAGCGTCTGGTCCGCGACGAATATTGGCTGATTTGTTTGGTTGCCCGTGGTGCCTCAGTCTCTGGTCGGCCTTGGTCGTTAGTTTTTTCTACCTGCTACACGAAATATTTTTCTACCCGATCCTCCTCCTCGCTCTTTCAGCCGTTGCTGCTGCCTTGCACTGTTTTGTCGAAAGGCAGAATAGTTAAGTGTGACGTCGTCTTGACGAAACCTCACAAACCAGTATGATGCTAGGCAACAGGCTCAAGACAGTTGGTCTGGTATCGCAAAGGATATCAGGTAATGTGCCGTTTGGTGCGCCAGCCGAGGTCCACAACTCTTCGACTCATTGTGAGTCAGTGATAGCGTGGAAGGTCGAGCCCTCATAGCATCTATGTTGGGCCTGTTTTTGTAGAAAATAAGGAGCGCGGAAGCGCAACTATGTTTTTCACAACCCAGCCCCACTTTTTCTTTGTCAAAAAGGGGACTAAGGTAAAAGGGTAAGGAAAAGGGGGCTGCGGAAGTTAATTTTGTTGTAATTACCAATAAAAAAATCGAAATGGCAATTAGCAAAACCAAGAAGGTAGAAATTCTTGAGAGACTGGAGCGCATTCGCGATGAAGCCGCTACGATTGTGTTCGTCCGCTTCAACGGCCTGACTGTGGCAGAAAGCAACGCGATGCGTCGAGAGCTACAAGCCGCCGGCGTTGAGTACTTTGTCGCTAAGAAGACTTTGCTCAAGCGAGTCTTTGGTGAGGCGTATGAAGGTACGTATCCAACGCTTGAAGGCGAGATCGCTGTCGCGTACAGCGCTGATCAGATCGCACCGGCTCAGAATATCAAGAATTTCGTTAAGAAGTACAAAGACCGTGTCAGCATGGCGGCCGGTGTCTTTGAAGGAGCGTTCCAGGACCAGGCGCAGATCGAAGAGATCGCCTCGATTCCGTCAATGCTCGAACTCCGTGGTATGTTCGTCAATGTTATCAATTCGCCAATTCAGGGATTGGTCATTGCGCTTGATCAGGTAGCTCAAAAGAAAGCCGCCTAACCACGCTCAATTACAAAAGACTCTAAATAAATTACGTATGTCAGATGAAGTAAAGAATACCGAAGTGGTAGAGGAGACTGCAACCGACGCAGCTCCCGTTGAGGAAACCAAAGAAGAGGCGGCAGCTGAAGCAGCTCCAGCTGTCGAGGAAACAGCCGTAGAAGAAGAAGTAGAAGTACCAGAGAAGTTTAAGGCTTTGGTACAGCAAGTCGAGGAGATGTCGGTCCTTGAACTCAATCAGTTGGTCAAGGCACTGGAGAAGCGTTTTGGAGTTTCCGCTGCTGCGGTAGCCGTCGCGGGTCCAGCTGCTGGTGGTGATGCTGGTGGCGCCGAAGAGCAGTCAGAGTTTGGGGTCGAATTGACCGACGCTGGCGCCCAGAAGATCGCGGTTATCAAGGCGGTTAAGGAAGCGCTTGGTCTTGGTCTAAAGGAGGCCAAGGAGATGGTGGACGGTGCTCCGGTGATGGTCAAGGAAGGCCTGAAAAAGGAGGACGCCGAAACCCTTAAGGGTACGCTTGAAGAAGCGGGTGCGAAAGTTACCTTGAAGTAGTTATTTTCAACTCGGCCATTTTACCTAACGGTAAAATGATATGAACAAAAACTGCCGCTGGTTTTAGCCCAGCGGCAGTTTTTGTTACGTCACTACCCAACGTCACTGTCAAAGGGGCAGAAAAATGATTTCGTGCTATACTCCCGCTACTATGGCGGAGAAAGACCCCCTGGCAATCCTGTTTGGCAGTCCGGCCCGAGTAAAATTACTGCGTTTTTTTCTCTTTAACCCCTCAAAGGTCGAGAGTTTCGAGGATATTAGTCGTCGCGCTCGATTGGTACGTCGAACCGCTCGTACTGAAATGAGCGCACTTGAGCGCGCGGAGGTCATCAAGAAACGGACTATCTACATTGAAGTGCCAGGTAAGCAGAAGAAGCTCAAGGGGGTAGGGTATGGTCTCAATACCCAGTTTCCTGAACTCCAAGCCTTGCAGACCTTTCTCTTTGAGACTGCACCGATTACTGGTAAGACAGTATTGAAGCACCTACGCAACACAGGGACAATAGAATTTTTGGCCGTGGCTGGTGTCTTCGTGCGGCAGTTTGAGCACCGACTCGATGTTTTGCTGACGATGAAAAAACTTGATGAGAATAAAGTGGCAAACGCTATGCGTGCGCTGGAGGCCGAGCTGGGAATCGACATCCGTTTTGCGGCGATGAGTACTGATGACCTGGAATATCGGATTGGAATGAATGACAAACTCATCCGTGATGTTTTTGATTATGATCACGAGATTGTTGCAGACCGTTTACATCTGCGTGATCAACTTTTAATTCGCTAGCCCTTGTCTATATACCACTTGTATGGCGTGACAGACTCTCCCAGTATGCTAGGGTATAATAGATAATTATTAGCAGTAATTAAGAAAGAACAAGCTGTATGTTTGATGAAGTAATGAGTCCGTTGCAAATGGCATTTGCCAGTATGTGGATGGAAGTAGTTTCGTATCTACCGATGATAGTAACCGCCATCATTGTCCTGATCGTTGGTTGGTTGGTTGGAGCCATTTTGAAAGGAGTGGTGGTCAAGCTATTTAAGAAGTTGAAAGTCAACGAAGCCCTTGACGCGGCTGGCGTGGATATGCTGACCGAACGAGCTGGCTTGCAGCTTAAGGCCGGGGTATTTGTTGGTACGTTGGTGAAGTGGTTCGTTATTGCTGTCTTCTTTGTCGCGGCGCTCGACATTCTACGCTTGACGATGGTGACAGAATTTGTGCGTGATATTGTCCTTGGCTACCTGCCGAATGTCATCGTCGCTGTCCTTATCTTGCTGGTCGCTAGTATTGTCGCTAACGCTGCAGCGACGGCCTTAGGAACTGCTTTGCGCACGGCTGGTGTGCAGAACGCGGAACGCTTTGGTAAGGTAGCGTATTACGCCATTATCGTCTTTGCGACACTGGCGGCGCTGCATCAGTTGCGTATTGCCCCAGAGATCATCCAGATGTTGATTGCTGGTCTGATCTTTGCTGGCGCTCTTGCTACCGGCCTGGCCTTTGGTCTTGGTGGTCGCGATACGGCGGCTCGCTTCTTGGATAAGGTGACCAAGAGTAACCATCAGTCGCACCAATAATTAACTTTTGTTGGGTAGAAACACCGGGCGCCCGC
>SKHJ01000043.1 GCA_007116965.1 Candidatus Kaiserbacteria bacterium | reverse complement strand
TAAGCCGTTTCTCGATGCACATCAGCCAGATATACTCTGTTTGCAAGAAACCAAGGCTAAGCCGGAGCAGGTGGAAGCAGAATTTTCGGAAAAGTATCCTGAATATGAGCAATATTGGTACTCGGCGGAAAAGAATGGTTATTCAGGTACGGCTATTTTTACCAAACTAGCACCAGTTGCGGTGCATCGTGGCCTGCCAGAAGATATTATTGCGCAATTTGCGTTGCGCGACGGGTATGGTGATACGACCAATGAAGGCAGGGTTGTCGTCGCTGAATATGAAACTTACTTTGTGGCAACAGTCTACACCCCAAACGCCAAGGATGATCTCTCTCGTATCCCGATGCGCCTACACTGGGATCCGGCTTTCTTTGCATACATGAAACGTCTGGAGACAGAGAAACCGGTCGTCTTCTGTGGAGATTTGAATGTGGCACATACGGAACTAGATTTAGCCCGACCAAAAGAGAATCGAGGCAAGAAGGGATTTACCGACGAGGAGCGCAGGGGGTTTAGTGCGTACGTAGAGGAAGGGTTTGTTGATACGTTTCGTTTGTTTCATTCTGAAGGTGGGCACTACACATGGTGGTCACACTTTGCTAATGCGCGGGAGCGAAACGTGGGCTGGCGCATCGACTACGTGTTGGTGAGTGACGCACTTACTTCGATCGTACAACGAGCATCAATTCACGCAGATGTGCGTGGCTCTGACCATTGCCCGGTTTCTGTTGTCATTGCGTTGGGGTAAGTGAAGGATACAGTGATCATGTCAAAGCGTGTTTTTAAAGAAACACGCTTTTCAAATCTGTCAATACCTAACCTCAGACCATCTAAAATACCAATAAATACATAGCTATTTTAGCTCTACAAAAACTGTAACTAAATATAAAAGACACAAAAAGACATTATCCACAGCTATCCACACTACTGTCCTTTACAGGTTTTTATAAAGGACATACTATATGGGTAGGCCCAGAGAGGGCGAGCAGTACACAAAAGTTTTCTTCAAAAAGAAGTCAACAGTACCCTTAAAGAGATCTTTCTAAAAAGCAACAAAAGAGTATGATTACCTCCAAACTCTAATAAAGTTCATAACAACATTCCCACCCAAATAGATATTCAGAACTAACTCAAAACTGAATATCACAACGTGAGCAAAAAGAAGGTTAGCCAGAGTAGTAAAAAGCAAACGCTAAGTACTACCAAACGTAGAGCAAAATAATGGCGCCATCTAAGACAACAAATGTCTTATCAAGAGCTCACCACCACGTAAAGGCCTGAGGGCACCGGCAGTCGATCGACCTCCACCGATTGACTCCCGATACCCTCAGGTCTTTTTTATTTTCTTTGGTCTGTTATGTTGTTGAGCAGTTACAATTTGATCGTTGGAGGTCAGGATATGAGACCAGTTCTCAAACCAAACACGCTGACAGAACTCGAAGGGTGCCTGAGACAGGGCGGTGTTACTCTCACGGGTTGGGGTGCCGGACAGGCTAAAACGTCGGCAGACTTGTTAACGGAGATACGCTCTGGCGAAAGTCAGCTAGTGTTCAAAGATGGTCAGTTGACCAGGAAGGTTCGGGCACTGGCCATCGATGTGTGGTACCGAGATGTCAAATTGGGGGTCTGGAAATACCTCTACGAGAAAAAGCAAGTTTTTGAGGACGGCCGGACTCGCCGCCGCCGGCTTTGGACCTCGTTGGGTGAGAAGCTCAGAGCCGGTGAAATGCCAAATTATGCTGCCGTGTCTCGTGCCCTGGCGGAAGAGTTGGTTTTGTCGGAAATATCGCACCAGCATCTGCTCTATCTGGGTGATTGGCACGAGAAAAGGCCATCGAGTAGCTATCCTGGCCTTATTTCCTACCATTACTTCTCGTTCTGGTGGTACTTCCTTCAGCCGGAACAGTACCTGGAACAGTATCAGGAGGTGCAGCCACGCAAAAAGACTACCTATTGGCGGTGGCTTACCGCGGGGTACTGGTAATGAATCGCCCGTCTCGGCAACGAGACGGGCGAAATACTTTTAAAATAAAGCATTTTCGTTACACCTACTACCCCACCTTATGCTCCCGGGCGATGGCTTTCAGCGCTTTTTCTTCCTCTTCAGCTTGTTTGTCCCGTCCGACCTCAGCCAGTGCTTGCAACTCTTCCACAGGCATATCCACCAGCTCATACACACGTTGTTCTAGGTATTCTGCAGTATTTTTCCCAGGGTCTACCAACACCTCTTCCAACAGTGCATGCAGTATATATCCCAGCTTTTTCCCCGGCTTTTCCCCAGTTAGTTCCATAATCCTATCCCCATTGGTAGCCAACATCTTCACTGATATCGGGTCGCGACGCGCCTCGTCGACCATGGCTTTGTATTTACGGAAGCGAAAGGGTTGTTCTTTGGGTCGACCCGTCCCAATTCGGTCGCAGACTCGTAAATTAAGGAGATTTTCGATATTGTTCTCCCCTACTCGTGTAATGGTACGACGCACGGCCGAGAGGGTTATCTCGTCTGGGTCGGCAAAAAACATATGCCAACGGACCAAAGTAACTACCTGATCGATCAGTTCGCGGCTGAGGTGGAGACGCTCAAGTATGGCTTTGGCCATTCTCGCCCCCACTACCTCGTGGCCAAAAAAGGTGTAGTGCTTGGTCTTGCCGCCAGTGCGTCGCGTAGCGGGCTTGCCAATATCATGAAACAGGGCGGCCAGACGCATCTCCGTGGAGTATTCTTTATCGGCGGCGGCTTGCAGAGTACGTAGGAGGTGCTCGTAAACATCAAACGCGTGGATACCACCCTGCTCGCAGCCGATGCCGTCCAGTAATTCAGGCACAATGTGTTGCAGGAGACCAAGTTTCTCTAGGAGAATAATGCCTTGCATTGGGGTCGGTGAGTCGATCAGTCGAATAAACTCCGAAGCGATACGCTCGATAGAAATACGTTGTAATTGTTGGTTATTTTCATAGATTGCCTGCATGGTCTGGCTGTCTATGAGGAAATCAAGCTCTGCTGCTAAGCGCACCGCCCGCATCGTCCGCAGAGCATCTTCGGCAAAACGTTCGTTGGGGTCGCCGACGGTCTTGAGCCGCTTGGCTTTGAGATCGGCCAGTCCGTCATAATGATCGACCAGACTTTCTGTGGTAACGCGGAAGGCAATGGCGTTGACAGTGAAGTCGCGCCTGGCCAAGTCGGCATCGAGTGAAACACCAAAGGTAACCTCATCGGGTCGTCGCGCATCGGTATAGAGGCCTTCGCTACGGTACGGGGTGACTTCAACTACGTGGAGCGTCGGGTCGCTCGGCTCTTCGTGCTTGATACCGACTGTACCGTAGTCGTTATTGCAAAAGCTCTCCGGGAAAAGTCGTTGGATTTCGTCTGGGTGAGCATTGGTGGTAAAGTCCCAGTCCTTCGGTTGTTTCCCGAGCAACATGTCGCGCACGCAGCCACCTACCAAGTAGGCTTCAAAACCAGCCTCTTCTAGGGTTTTTGCAATCACTTTTATTTCTGGCGGTAAATTCTGCTGCTGCAGCATAGCGGTATTGTATCAGAAATAACCAATATAGTATGAAAAAAGAGCGACCACCCCTCAGCGTGAGGGATGGTCGAGGGGCCTGTCGCGAAACTCTCGCAATATCTTGATGACCCAACGCTTGGCTGCATTCTTTTGCTCTGCAGTGAAACGTGTAGACGTCTGGAAGCTCTTCCCTTCCACGAAATAACATCTCGTGTAGGTAGCCTCCTCTCTGTTCCGACGAGGGTTGGCTGGGATCGTACGTCGACAAACGAAGGCCACAAAGCGACCATCCGGCGTGTACAGCTGGGCGCGCAACTGCTTGTGGCCTCCTACCAAGCCTTGCCAGATTCCACGGCACGTTAGACCGAGTGTGGTCAGCTCCTCGTCCGAGATGTTCTCGAATCGACTCATCTGGTTCATCGCGAACCTCCTTTTTGGTGAGTGAAGAACGATTTGTCTTCCTAAAATAAATCTTTTCCCCGCATGCTTGCATCGGGGCACGGTCCCGCTACACTAGGCAGTAATGCACGGGAAACCAACCCACATCAAAAAACCACACAACAAAACCCTCCTCATCTACCAC
>SKHJ01000012.1 GCA_007116965.1 Candidatus Kaiserbacteria bacterium | reverse complement strand
CTAAGCCGTGATGTTTCAGAAGCCATTCGCGATGTCTTATTGGCCAAGACCTATGCTGCTCTACAGCAACACGGTGCCCAAACCCTGATCGTTGGTGGTGGGGTCAGTGCCAGTCAGTACTTACGGGATGCGTTCATTGCGTATTTTGCTGAAAAAATCCCAGACGTAACGGTCTACTTTCCGCACCGTCCGCTGTCTACCGACAATGCCGTGATGATCGCGTTGGCCGCGCACGCGCGGCTCGATGAGGTGCGGACTGGTGCCAGTGTCGCGCGGATAGCTGCTGATGGTAATCGTTCACTGTAGCTATTGAGAGCGACCTCGGCTAACCGAGATTCTCACCCCGGCTAGCCGAGGTGAGCTGGCCTAGACGAGATGGTCATCTCGTCTAGGCCAGCTCGTAAGTAGTGTTACACTAGTACAGTGTATGTACTATGTCTACATCATTCAGTGTCGGGACGGTACGCTGTATACGGGTATTACCACTGATGTAAAACGGCGCTGGCAAGAACACCAGGCCGGCACGGCTAGTCGGTACACTCGGGCTCGTGGAGTTGCTGCTTTACTGTACACAGAGCCACAGAATGACCGAAGTGCGGCGAGTCAACGCGAATGGCAGATCAAACGACTCACACGTAGGCAAAAACAGCAACTGATCGAAGCCTGAATATTCCAAAAGCCGATTTCTCGTGCTAGTATCGTAGAGTATGAGCGAGTCAAAACCGGTTGCAAATGAACCTAATATTCCCGAGCTATTCCTGCGTCCCTACGCTCCGGCTGAGTATGAGGATTCTATTTATAAACTGTGGGAAGATTCAGGCTATTTCAATCCCGACGCCTGCGTAGCTGATGGCATCGTTACCCCAGAAGCTAAGACATTTTCGATGGTTTTACCACCCCCAAACGTCACCGGTACCTTGCATATGGGGCACGCCGCGATGTTGGCTATTGAAGATACCTTGGTGCGCTTCCATCGCATGCATGGCAAACGAACTCTTTGGATTCCTGGTACCGATTCCGCAGCGATTGCTACCCAGAGTCGCGTCGAAAAAGATCTCTATAAAGCTACCAAGCAATCACGCCACGACCTAGGGCGTGAAGCGTTCTTGGAGAGAGTGCAGGCCTTTGCTGAGGAGAGTAAAAATACCATTATCAACCAGACCAAGAAGATGGGGTCGAGTCTGGATTGGTCACGGTATGCGTATACACTCGATGAACAGCGGCAATTTGCGGTTTCTACTGCGTTTCAGCGGTTGTACGAGTTAGGGTTGATCGTCCGTGGCAATCGTATCGTCAACTGGGACCCAAAAATGCAAACCACGGTCTCAGATGATGAGATCGAGTACGTCGAGCAGACTGACCCATTCTATTACTTCAAATACGGTCCTTTTACTATTGGTACCGTTCGTCCGGAGACCAAGTTCGGTGATAAGTATGTCGTGATGCACCCCGATGATGAGCGTTATAAAGAATACGCGCACGGGCAGCAGATCGAAGTGGAGTGGATCAATGGTCCGATTACAGCGATTATTATCAAGGATGAAGCTGCCGATCCTGAACTTGGTTCGGGGGTGATGACGATTACACCTTGGCACTCAGCTGTAGACTTTGAGATTGCTAAGCGCCACAACCTTGAGTATGAGCAGATTATCGACGAGCGTGGCATCTTACTCGATATTGCGGGCCCGTTGGCTGGTGAACATATCAAAAAAGCACGTAGTAAAGTAGTGGAAATACTGGAGCAAAAAGGGTTGCTCGAAAAGGTTGACGAAAAATACGTCCACAACGTAGCGACTAACAGTCGTGGTGGCGGTATTGTCGAGCCGCAGATCAAGGAGCAGTGGTTTGTGGCAGTGGATACACCATTTACCCTACCCCACTCTGAGCTGCAGAGTTACAAGTCAGGTGATGTCGTTACACTCAAACAGCTAATGCGCAGTGTGGTTGAAGATGGTTCGATCGAGATTGGCCCCGAACGCTTTAAGCGGATATATTACAACTGGATCGATAAACTAGAGGACTGGTGTATTAGTCGCCAGATCTGGTATGGTCACCGGATACCAGTTTGGTATCGTCGGGATGATGACGGCTCTATTTTGGAAACATACTGTGCGGTCGATGCTCCTAAGAGTGACGATTGGGAGCAGGATCCTGATACGCTTGATACCTGGTTCTCGTCTGGTTTATGGACCTTCTCCACCCTTGGGTGGCCAGAGACAAGTGATGATTATACTACCTACCACCCGACCAACGTGCTCGAGACAGGGTACGACATCCTCTTTTTCTGGGTAGCGCGAATGATCTTGATGAGTACTGCCTTGACCGGCCAAGTACCCTTTCGGCATGTCTATTTGCACGGGATGGTTCGTGATGAGCAAGGACGTAAAATGAGTAAATCGCTTGGCAATATTTTAGATCCTTTGGACATGATCGAAAAATATGGTGCTGATGCCACCCGTCTTTCTGTCATTGTTGGAGCAGCACCAGGTAATGATATCTCACTGTCTAAAGACAAGACCCGTGGGTACAAGCACTTTGCTAACAAGCTGTGGAATATTACTCGCTTTATTCTGACATATACGGAGGATTATGATGCTACCGCGCCAGTCACGCTTAGCGCAGAAGAAATGCAGATCAAGGCAGATCTGGCCAAAGTACAAAGTGAGGTTGATGCTCACGTTCTTGCTTTTCGTCTGGACCTGGCAGCCGACGCTGTTTATCAGTATGTCTGGAAAGAGTTTGCTGACAAGATCTTGGAGGAATCAAAACCAATTCTACAGGGTGATGAGGTTGCTCTGCGTTTGGCTCGTCAGCAACTGCTTCGAGAATGTTGGCACGATATCTTGATCATATCTCATCCTTTCATGCCGTACGTGACTGAGACCATTTGGCAGCATCTGCCCGAAGCAATGCGTTCCTCTAAACTACTGATGGTGGCGCAAGTCGAAGGTCAGTAAATTTGCCCACTTCCTTACCCACATAATCTCTCACTGGCGACAACACTCACGTAGTATGATGGAAGGACGATGTTGCTGACTGACCATTACTTTATGATTGCCCTGACGGCTGGCGTGATACCTGCTTTATTTTGGTTGTGGTTTTGGTTGCGTGAAGACAAAGAGAATCCCGAACCCTGGCCACTGATTGCGATCTCATTTCTTGCGGGTATGGCCATTATCCCCTTAGTCGTCCCTCTCCAACAGTTAGCGGCGGAGCTGTATGTGGGTGAAAACAAGATGTTAGCTTGGGTCATTATTGAGGAAAGTATGAAATACCTAGTCGCACTCTTGATCGTACTCTGGAATAATGCCGTTGATGAACCAATTGACCTGGTCATGTATATGATCTTTGTCGCACTTGGCTTTGCTGCTTTGGAAAACACCCTCTTTATCTACCAACAGTTGACTGGTGGAGCGTATCTCGAATCGTTCTTTACTGGTAGTTTACGCTTTGTGGGAGCCACCCTCTTGCATGTCTTAGCCTCAGCATCAGTTGGTGTTTGTATGGCCTTTGCGTTTTACCGCTCCAACACAGTACGTCTGGTGTATGGCACGGTCGGGTTATGCATAGCTATCGTATTGCACGACCTTTTCAACTCTTTTATAATGATTGGTAATCCCAATAGTATTCTGTTTGTCTTTATGTTCGTCTGGGCTGGCATCATTGTTATCTTCCTTTTACTAGAGAAGATCAAACGATTGGGTCATATTTAGCCTCTTTCTATGAAAAAACCATCTTTCCTTGAACGATTGACAGGTTCGGCCAACGCTGACTACGACCGGATTCTTGATGATGACCATCACTTTGGCGATAGTACCTATGACGATGAGACAGATGATTATTACCAAGATCAAACACCTGAAGACGATGACGGTTCTTGGGATACAGAGACTGATTACACTCACAGCAAACCACAAGAAGGTGAACTACCTGTCGATATGTATCAGACTGACGAGTCTATTGTCATCCGGGCGTTGGTGGCGGGTGTGAAGCCGACTGATCTAGATATCTCCATTACCCGTGATATGGTGACCATTCGCGGAGTACGCGAAGAGGTGCAAGAAGCACACGACAGCAACTATTACCACCGTGAACTGTTTTG
>SKHJ01000001.1 GCA_007116965.1 Candidatus Kaiserbacteria bacterium | reverse complement strand
TATAACCAGGTACGACCACATCAATCGTTAGACAATCGATCGCCTTTGGTTGTGCTGGAGGAGTACGTTCGTCGGTACAAGGAAGAGTTGAAAAGTGTTAACAACGCTTGAAAAATGTACAAAACCACTTGATACTGACGCTTGCTTGTAGGTCTGATAGTTATTCGCTACACTAAATCAGTACGTTTTTGCTATGCCACTCACAATTTACAATACCGAAACCAAAACCCTGGAGACTTTCACGCCCCGCCGGCCGCCAGTCGTCCGTATCTATACGTGTGGTCCAACGGTATATGATTACGCACACATTGGTAACCTTCGTTCATATGTTTTCGTTGACATACTCAAGCGTGTCTTATTGCATCAAAATTACCGAGTACAGCACACCATCAATCTGACTGATTTTGGTCATCTGAGCGATGATGGTGATCACGGCGAGGACAAAATGCTTAAAGGACTACAGCGTGAAGGATTGCCTCTAAATCTCGAGTCGATGCGCAACCTGTCTGACCGCTATATTACTGCTTTTCAAGAAGACTGCCAGGCACTCAGAATCCTCCCACCCACCACCTGGTCACGAGCCAGTGATTATGTCCGTGAACAAATTCGCCTCATCAAAACCTTAGACCTCAAAGGGTATACGTATGAGACGAGCGATGGTGTCTACTTTGATATTGCCCGCTTTCCAACCTATGGCCGTTTAGGTAACATCGATTTAGAGAGTATCAAGAGCGGCGCGCGAGTAGAGGTCAATCCGGAAAAACGTCACCCGGCAGATTTTGCTGTTTGGAAAAAGGGTGAGCTGGGTTGGGACAGCCCGTGGGGTAAGGGCTTTCCAGGCTGGCATATTGAATGTTCAGCCATGGCTATCGCCACCCTTGGTAAGCAAATCGACGTCCATACCGGCGGTATCGATCATGTACATACGCACCATAACGCTGAGATTGCTCAATCAGAAGCGGCGACAGGACGTCAGTTTGTTCGCTATTGGATGCATAATGCCTTTATTACCTTCGATAACACCAAAATCTCTAAATCACTTGGCAATACTATCAATCTGCGCCATCTCTACGATCGTGGTTTTAGCGCTGGAGACTATCGTTATTGGTTGCTGCTGGGTCATTACCGCTCGCCATTGAATTTAACCTTCGAAGGCCTCACGCAAGCCAAACAGGCTCTCTACCGCCTCAAACGCCACCAGTATGAAGAGTTTGCTGGACAACCTGGTGTTGTCAGCGAAAACCACATGCATCGCTTTTTTTCGGCTCTCGAGCAAGATCTCGATACACCAGCCGCTCTGGCAGTCGTATGGAGTGTCGTCCGAGAGAAAACCATGACACCCGGCAATAAATTTGCCACTCTAGTAGCTATGGACACGTTGCTTGGCTTAGGCTTACAAGACGAAAAACAGACCGGGCTACAAACCTTGGGGGTTATTAGTCAGGCAGATATACCAACCGAGATACAAGATCTCCTGCAAGCACGAGAGGTTGCCCGTAATAGCCAAGATTGGACCGAGGCAGACCGTTTGCGAGATGTGTTGGCAACGGCCGGATACAAAGTAGAAGACACAGCATCTGGCCAACGATTACTCCGCGACGACCATATCTAGGCAATCCAGCAACGTATACGTAGTATGCTACAATAGCCAGCATCACTATGAATCAATCAGCTCCCAGTCTCAATCGTAAACTACGTACCCCACCACATAACCTTGACGCTGAACGAGCGCTGCTGGGTGCTATTCTACTTAAGCCAGAGGTGATGCATGACATTTCTGTCATTACCTATCCTGATAGTTTTTTTGCCGAGAAACATCGCGTCATCTACCAATGTCTATTCGAATTATTTACCAAAGGCGATCCGATAGATGTCATCTCCGTCACCAACCGCTTAAAAAGCCAAAAAGAACTCGATCGTATTGGTGGCGCGGCCTATATCTCAGAACTAATTGAGACAGTACCAGCGGCTGGTAATGCCCTCTATTATGGTGAACTGGTACAAGCTAAAGCCATTCTCCGCAACCTTATCCACGCCGCTGAGGAGATTGCCGAAGTCGGCTACAGCGATCCACAAAATGTCGACGAGGCCATGGATCAAGCTGAAAAGCGTATCTTTCACGTTACCGACTCCCCGAGCACCCAGAAGTTCAAAACTATCGGCAGCTCACTTAGCGAGGCTTGGGATCGCTTTGAGCATCTCAGCGCCAATCAAGACCAACGACGCGGCGTCCCGACCGGGTTTACCGCCTTGGATAACATTTTAGCTGGCTTACAAAAATCTGACTTAATAATCTTGGCAGCCCGACCGAGTATGGGTAAGACCACCTTTGCCCTTGATCTCGCTCGAAATTCAGCCCTTAAGTTTGGTGCGGCGGTGGGTATCTTTTCTCTTGAGATGAGTGACCAACAACTCGTAGACCGTCTACTAGCCGCCGAAGCTGGGGTTGATTCGTGGAAATTGCGTACCGGTCGTTTGTCTTCTGATCAAGAATTCGAAGCTGTACAAGAAGCTATGGCTCGACTGTCTGAGGCTTCGATTCATATTGATGACCAACCAGGTAACAATATCTTAAAGATGCGCTCATCGGCACGTCGTCTCAAGAACGAGCACGGTCTTGATCTCTTGATTGTTGACTACCTACAGTTGATGTCTCCCACCGCCACCAAGGCTAGTGATTCAATGGTGCAACAAGTAACTGAAATATCCCGTTCATTAAAGATCTTGGCCCGCGAGCTTGACGTGCCGGTTCTAGCCCTATCACAGCTTTCACGCGCCGTTGAGCAACGTGGTGGCAAACCTCGTCTATCTGACTTACGCGATTCGGGCTCTATAGAACAAGACGCTGACGTTGTTATGTTCATCCATCGCGAGGATAAAGTAAATAAGAATCAGGAATCAGAACGACCAAACATCGCTGAGATTCTTGTCGAAAAGCACCGCAATGGTCCAGTCGGCGCAGCTGAACTCTACTTCGATGACAAACATGTCCGTTTTCTTAATCTTGATACTCATCACAGCAGTATGGCGGTTGGTGTTGGAGTTGATGATTTCTAGTCAGCACGATGATATATGTCTGATCTTGACCAGTTAGCGGCCTTTTTTGAGCGATTTCCTGGCGTTGGTACCCGCCAAGCTCGCCGTTTCGCTCACCACGTACTGCAATTACCCACCAGCGACGCCGAGGCATTCACTAAACTGATTACCAGCGCACGTGCTCTCACCGCGGAGTGTACCAGCTGTCGACGTTTCTTCAGTCGACCGCCACAAAGTACCGATACTATCTGCTCTATCTGTCAGCAAGATAGTCGAGATCGCGGTTTATTGTTGGTGGTTGCGACTGATTCTGATTTGCTGGCGATTGAACGCAGTGGCACGTACCAGGGTCTATATTATGTCCTAGGTGGCACATTACCCTTACTCTCAGAGCAAGAAGCTCAACGTCTACGTATTAATGGCTTACGTGAAGCGGTAAAACTACGTAGCCAGCAAGACGGTCTGCGTGAGATCATTCTTGGCTTCCCGGTCAATCCGGATGGTGAAAATACTGCCCGTTATGTTCAATCAAAGCTAGTAGATATTGTAGACGCAACCAGTACCATTACCCAACTCGGACGCGGCCTCTCCACTGGTAGTGAGCTTGAGTACGCGGACAGTGAAACCATCAAAAACGCCCTATCGAACCGCACAACCCAGCCATAAGATTACGCTTCTCACAAAAAACGGACAGACTATAGTCTGTCCGTTTTTTGCTGCCTACATATCAAGTAGTTAGGCAATTGTTTCTATCTTCACCCGGGTGTACTTCTGACGATGACCTAACTTACGACTACGATTACTCTTCGCTTTGAAGCGAATGATTGAGATCTTCTTACCTGGCTTAAGGCCAAGGCTGGTTCCTACTACTTTAGCGCCTTTGATGTACGGATCACCGATAGTTGTCGCACTACCATCGTCACTCATCAAGACCTTATCGAATGTAACCTGATCCCCTTCAGCACAGTCGTCAAGTAATTCAACATCAATAGTAGCGCCAGCTTCGACAATATACTGCTTCCCGCCGGTCTCAATAACGGCAAATGGGGCGTCTGGCTTGGTGACTGACTCTGACATAATGACCAGGAGTATACAAGAAGCTGAATATTTTGCAATACCTTAGTTATTCCTTGTCTTTAT
>SKHJ01000034.1 GCA_007116965.1 Candidatus Kaiserbacteria bacterium | reverse complement strand
TTGGTGGTCAAGTCAACACCGTAGCACTGCTGACAGATACCCCGTAAGGTCTGACAGGTCATCGGCGAGCGCACAGTGACTTGCTCACACGTTGACTCCTCAATCGCGACCGCATCACGACGAGACAACAAATGACCCTTCGAAAAGATAACGTTGCCTTTACTATCCACCGCATCTTCCGCAAGCACGCGACCACGAATGGCTTTAGAGAAGGCAATCTCAATACCTGAGGCACTGATACGATTGATGGTCACTCCCTTCTTGGTCTTACAATCAGCCTCAGTAATGATAGCGTCCTGCGCCACCACGAAGAGACGACGGGTCAAATAACCGGCCTTGGCAGTCTGCAACGCAGTGTCAGCCAAACCTTTACGTGAACCGTGGGTAGTGATGAAGTACTCAATCGGGTTCATTCCCTCCTTCATCGAAGACGTGATAGGAAACTCGAGCGTCTCACCGCGGGTGTTGACGATCAAACCTTTCATACCCGCCATCTGCGCAATCTGCCCGAGCGAACCACGCGCTCCTGACTTCCACATCTCATACGCTGAACCATTAACATCCAATGTGTCAGGCAATAAGGTTTCGATGTCACTCTTGGCGCGGTGCCAGATCTCAACAATCATCCGCCGTCGCTCATCACGGGAAATAAGACCATCATCATAGTGAGCAAATACCGTCCGTTCTTCCTCGCGTGCTCGTTCAAGAATTGATTCTTTTTCCGCAGGAATAACCACCTCGTCGATACCCCACGTGGTACCTGATATTGTGGCGTAGTGGAAACCGAAGTTTTTCAAGCGGTCGACAATCTTCGGTACTGCATCGACTCCACGCTCATCAATAACATTGATAATGATGTCAAAGAGCGTTTTCTGGGTTACCACATCATTGATAAAGTCATGATCAGACGGCAGTACACTATTGAAGAGCAAACGACCGACGGTGGTCTCGAATATCTGACTCTCGAATTGTGCATACTTCGGTGTATCGGTGGCTAAGACCTTGATCATCGCTCGAAAGTCGATCAGACCATGGTCGTAGGCATTGATAGCATCATTAGGAGAAGCAAAACACTTTCCTTCTCCATGTGCGCCTTCTTGCACCTTGGTCATCCAGTGTGCACCGAGTGCCATATCGAGCAATTTCTCAGAAACGACTGGCTCAGCGCTTCCTGGCTTGAGGATATTGCGGTTGGCGGAGATAATCTCACGGGCTTCGAGTTGTGCCTCTTCTGAGAGTGGTACGTGTACTGCCATCTGGTCACCATCGAAGTCAGCATTGAAAGCACGACATACAAGCGGGTGAACCTGGATGGCATTACCTTCGATCAAAACTGGACGGAACGCCTGAATACCCTGGCGATGCAAAGTTGGTGCGCGGTTGAGGAGAACGTGCTTGGTCTTAATGATATCTTCGAGGATGGCCCAGACTTCCGGTACACCGTCCTCGATCAAACGACCCGCACCGCGAATGTTGTACGCCAATTCTTGCTTCAAAAGTTCGGCAATAACAAATGGTCGGAAGAGTTCGAGCGCCATATGCTTCGGAAGACCACACTGATCAAGCTGCAGCTCAGGACCAATCACGATCACCGAGCGTCCTGAATAGTCAACTCGCTTACCGAGTAAGTTCTGTCGGAAATACCCTTGTTTACTCTTTAGGTAGTCTGAGAGTGATTTCAGTGGCCGACGCTGGGCTTGCCCAAGCGCTGAGTAGGCAGCGTTTCCGTGACGAATTGAATTGTCGATCAGAGCGTCAACTGCTTCTTGCAAAATACGCTTCTCATTACGCAAGATGACGTCTGGCGCCATAATATCAATCAATTTCTTGAGACGATTATTACGGTTAATGACGCGTCGATAGAGGTCATTCAGGTCAGAGGAAGCGTGGCGCCCGCCCTCGAGCGGTACCATCGGTCGAATAGCCGGTGGAATGACCGGAATACGCGTGAGGAACATCCACTCAGGTCGGACCTCAGCATTGATCAGACCCCGTACCAAAGCTAGACGCTTATCGAGCTTAAGGCGCTCAGCCGCCCCGGCCTTTTCCCGCTGTGCTTCAAGCTCTTGCTGTAAAGTCGGCAGATCTAACTTGCGAAAGAGGTCGTAAATAGCTTCAGCGCCAGTGCGAGCACTAAAGAGTGTGCTGTACTTTAAGGAGTACTTGTGGAAGGTCATCTCATCCAAGACCGTGCCTTTGGTTAAACTATTGATCTCTCGCTTGGTATCCTCCATGCGAGACTGGAGTGCTTCACGCGCTTCGTCATTCTGCAATTCCTTTCGCTTGGTCTGATACTCGGCATCAAGATCTTTAATGATACGAGCTCGCTCACCTTCGCTCGTATCGGTCACAATATAGCCAGAGAAGTAGATGACTTTTTCGAGCGAACTGGCAGTGATTCCCAAGATAAGCGCCATGCGACTCGGAACCCCACGCAAGAACCAGATGTGAGAGACGGGGACGCACAGTTCAATATGGCCGAGTCGCTCGCGACGCACAATCGAGCGAGTCACCTCCACACCACACTTCTCACAGACGATACCTTTGTACCGGATACCGCGGTACTTCTTACACGCACACTCGTAGTCTTCAACTGGACCAAAGATACGTTCATCAAAAAGGCCGTGCTTCTCGGGCCGTTGTGTGCGGTAGTTGATAGTCTCTGGCTTAGTTACCTCACCGTGCGACCACTCAAGAACGGTCTCTGGAGCAGCCAACTTAAGTGAAATGGCACTGAACTGTTGTGGGGTGTATGGGGTTTTTTGTTTGGTTTCCATAAATATATTTTGACAATATTTGGCTAATAACTACTTATGCGTCTGTGTCGGTGTGGGAGGTCGTCCCCTCACTACCTCGTTCTAAACGTACGTCTAGCGAGAGACCGCGAAGCTGATTGACCAAGACATTAAAGGCAGCTGGTGTGTATGGATGACTAATACGTTCACCCCGTACAATAGCCTGGAAAGCAGCCGATCGACCGACGATGTCGTCTGACTTGATCGTCAACATTTCACGCAAGGTGTAGGCAGCCCCATAGCCGAGCAAGGCCCAGACCTCCATTTCTCCGAAACGCTGACCGCCGACTTGAGCTTTACCACCAAGTGGCTGTTGCGTGATAAGTGAGTACGGTCCAATGGAACGCATATGGATCTTATCCTCGACCATGTGGTGCAGCTTGAGGATATACATGTACCCAACTGCTGTTTTCTTAGCAAACTGCTCACCAGTGCGGCCGTCGCGCAGTTGAATCTTGCCGTCTTCCGGTAAACCTGCTGCCACCAATTCGGCGCGTACGTCTTCTTGATTAGCGCCACCAAATGGTGGTACCACCGCTTGGTACCCTAAGGTGTGGGCAGCCATACCTAAGTGCAACTCCAAAATCTGTCCCAAGTTCATTCGGCTTGGTACTCCCAGCGGGGTCAGAAGTACGTCGATTGGTCGACCTTCTTCAGTGAACGGCATATCTTCTTCTTTGAGGATACGCGAAATAACTCCTTTGTTACCGTGCCGACCAGCTAGTTTGTCACCGACCGAAACATTACGGACCTGGCCAACAGTGATGTGAATGCGCTTGATAACACCGCTTTCCAGCTGATCACCATTTTCACGGGAAAATATCTTGACTCCCACAATTCGGCCTCGCTTACCGGCGTTGAGTCGCAAGCTGGTATCTTTCACATCTTTGGCTTTCTCGCCAAAGATCGAGCGTAACAGTCGCTCCTCAGGTGAAAGTTGTGTCTCACCTTTTGGCGTCACCTTACCAACCAAGATATCACCTGGTCGGACTTCAGCACCAATGCGGATGATGCCTTGCTCGTCCAAGTTGCGTAGTTTTTGCTCAGATACATTCGGGATGTCAGGGGTAGTTACTTCAGCCCCAAGCTTGGTGTCGCGTACCGATACATCAAATTCCTCAAGGTGAATAGTGGCAAACTTACTATCTTTAACTAGACGCTCAGAGATAACAATCGCGTCTTCGTAGTTAGCGCCACTCCAACTCATAAAAGCCACAAGAGCGTTCTGGCCAACAGCCATTTGGCCGTTGTCAGTAGAGCTCGTGTCTGCGATGACGTCACCCCGCTTGACCTTATCACCTACCGTTACGGTTGGCCGTTGAGAAAGGCAAGAAAAATCGTTGGTGCGCTGGAAGGTGATCAGTGGATATTCCTGCTTCTTACCATCTTTGTCTTTGATGACGATGTGAT
>SKHJ01000041.1 GCA_007116965.1 Candidatus Kaiserbacteria bacterium | reverse complement strand
CGACCACATCAATCGTTAGACAATCGATCGCCTTTGGTTGTGCTGGAGGAGTACGTTCGTCGGTACAAGGAAGAGTTGAAAAGTGTTAACAACGCTTGAAAAATGTACAATTTTTTTGACTTATTCTGTAAAATATGATATAATAATAAAAGGTATGTTCTAAAAAAGAAAGGAGATCGCCGATGACTCGGCTTTTCATCGCCATCGCACTGATGGCAAAGTTCATGGTGGTGCCGGCCTTGGCCGCGACCGTTCACTATCCGGCTCAGCTCGAGCCGGGCGTGATGGCTTGGAGCCAGGTCGGGTCCCGGCCGTGCCTCGATGCGGAGGGTTACCAGCGGTGCGACTTTGGGGTCGCGCTGGCCGAGGCGGCTGAGCGTGGAGTCATTCCGCGCTCGGTCGAGGCAGAAGCAGCTGCTCTTTTCGAGGAGGCCTACGCGGCTATCGCGGCGGGTGAGAAGCCCGACTGGCAGACCATCCCGATTTGTCAAGGGTGGCGCGGCTGGATGACGTTCTACAACGTCAGCCAACACTTCCTGGCCGATACACTGGCTACCTTCGCCCGGTGCGAGGATGCGCATGGCTGGGAGATTGCTGATGAAGCGACCGGCCAGGTATACCGTATCTTCCGGGTCGAAGCCTGCGGCAACTACGGTGGCGACCGTGGACCGCAGCTGGTACAACTCTCCATGACCGACATCGTGGTCATGGGTGGTGTCGAGCTGCCAAGGTCTGTGGTCGCGTCGAGCCACTCATCGGCAATGACGGTGGGACTTCCGGGTCGCGTTGCCGCCGCACCCCAGCTGGGCGGCTTCCTGGGTGGTGGCTCGCTTGCCGTCAATGATGGTGACATGATCGTCACCATCATCCAGGAGCAGCCGACCTGCCTTATCTGTCCGCAGCCGGAGCAGCCGGGTGCGGGTAACGGCTTGTCGCCGAGCAATGGCGTCGACAATGTCATCCCGCTCCCAGCCGCTGGCTGGCTGCTGCTGAGCGGTCTGGCCGGCCTTGGCCTCCTTGCCCGTCGTCGCCGTCAGGCGACGACCTGAAACCTGACCGGCGCGCCAAGGGCGCGCCGGTCCAGACACTTGAGCGCTTCCCAGGAAGCGCTCTTTTCTTATTTAATACCTAACTGCGCCAGGAACGTGACCAGCTCTTCTCCTTGAATCTTACGATACTGATTGGCCTTGAGTTTGCCGAGGGTGATATTGGCGATGCGTACGCGCTTGAGGGACTGTACTTGGTAACCCAAGGCGGCACACATGCGGCGGATTTGGTGCTTTTTACCTTCGGTGAGGGTAATGGTGAAGCGCTTGGGATTGCGCGAATTGCGCTCGACCAGAGCTGGCTTGGTGGTGTAGCGTTCGATCTTCACACCTTGGCGCATATGACGCACAAACCAGTCATTGACAGGTTTGTCGACAGTGACATCATATTCGCGCTCGTGCCCGTGCTCGGGCGACAGCAGTTCACGGGTGACGCGCCCATCATTGGTCAGCAAGATCAGGCCTTCTGAGTCTTTGTCGAGTCGGCCAACTGGGTAAACGTCTTGCACACCGTAGTCGCGCCTAAGTTTGGTCGCGATATCGATCTCATCAGGTCCGGGTGAGTGGGTGATAATGCCGCGTCCTTTGTAGTAGGCGAGATATCGTTTAGCTGGCCCTCGCTTACCCTTGGTGGTGACAATATCGGTCGGTAAGACACGACTTCCCAATTCAGCTACGACGCCATTGATACGGACTTTGCCTGCCGCTATCAAGCTGTCCGCCTCACGGCGGGAACAGATACCTTGGTCGGCTAGGTATTTATTGATGCGGACACCAGTCGTCATTGGTATGCACTATGCAATAAACAATTACATAAAGCAAGTACCAACACTGAAAGAACGTCCAGCTTCATCCGTACTACTTCGCGTCGTGACTACTATGTTCGTCACACAAGATGCCAATTATCATTTTAGTGCAGTTCTTATTTTAGTATGAACAGATTTTCAGTTTATAGTGTCGCGCTCTTAGCGCTATTTGCGTTCGTCGCTACGCCAGCGTTGGCGGCAGATGAGACCATTGTCGATATCGCTGTTGGCAACGACGACTTCTCTACGCTGGTAGAATTAGTAGTGGCTGAGGATCTGGCCGAGACGTTGGCTGGCGAAGGACCATTTACTGTTTTTGCGCCAACCGACGACGCTTTTGCCGCCATGCCAGCCTTTGTCGGTATGGCTTTTGAGCGCAATCCAGAATTGGTTAGCGAGGTGTTGTTGTACCATGTGGTACCAGGGACCTTGTTGGCTGAAGACGTGCTGGCTAGTGAGACGCTCGATACCGCTCAGGGCGGTGCCTTGCAAGTCAATATGCTTGACGAACAGCCGCGTGTTGACGCTTCGAACATTGTCGCCACTGATATCGAAGCCAGCAACGGCGTGATCCACGTCATCGATACTGTGCTGTTGCCAACCAGTGTGTATCAAGAGGTGCTGATGCAGATCCGAGATGCGTTGGTGGTACTGGTCAGCCAAATGCAGTCACAGTACGCACACTAAGTTTCTGTAGGTAGGGAGAAATGCACAAAAAACCGCTGCTCGCAGCGGTTTTTTGTGCACCGCCGCCGTTACTCTAGCCACCAGCACGATCGGCACTCAGGTCTATCAGCATCGGTCTGTCTGGTTCTGTGTACGGTAAAAGTTTGCATCGTGATGACAATGCCGTACTATACAATCTAATAGTTCACTAAAGTGATGCCAAGTTACGAAGAGTCAGCGATCAGTGATACCGAAATGGTGCGAATGGCCTTGCGTGAGCAAGCGTTCTTTGCCTATATCATCAACCGCTACGAAACCAAGCTCGACCGCTACATTCGTCGCTTGGGTGTACACGACCAGGAAGATCGAGTCGATGTCTTGCAAGAGATATTTATCAAGGTGTACCGCAATCTTAATGGTTTCGATCAAGGCCTGTCATTTTCTTCGTGGATCTATCGCATTGCGCACAACGAGGCCATTAGCTGGTACCGTAAACGCAACGTTCGACCAGAGGGTCACTTGGTCCTCGATAGCGACGATGTGCTTAATTTTGTCTCAAGTAAAGAGGAATCCTCAGAAGTAGTTTTTGACAAGTCAGTCAATGCTGAGCAACTGAGTCACGCATTAGAGCAGATAGACGAGAGGTATCGTGCAGTCATTGCCTTGCGTTATTTTGAGCATAAAGATTACAATGAGATATCAGATATTTTGCAGATCCCGATTGGCTCTGTCGGCACCCTGTTGCACCGGGGTAAGCAGGCCCTGCGTGATGTACTAAATCCTGACACCGTGCGTATGTAATCACGAGTACAAGTATGAACAATAAGACTACAGCATCTCCAAACCAATCCTGTCCAACGACCACACGTTCGGTGTGTGGCAAGGTCCTTGAGCAATTGGAGCAGGATCAGGTACAACCACACTCGCGTATGTATTTTCATAGTCGAGAATGTTTTGTTTGGAGTGCTTGGTTTATTTCAATCATTATCGGTGCGGCGGCGGTAGCGGTGACCCTCTATATCAGCTTTAGCGTACCGTATACCATTTACGAAGCTACCCATGATAATCTGTTGACGGCGTTTGTCTCAGCGTTACCCTACATTTGGTTGGTCATTTTTGCACTCACGGCATACTTAGCAATCGTCAACTTGCGCAATACTAGACGTGGTTATCGGTATCGTACCGCGACCCTCCTAGGGAGCAGCATCTTCATCAGTCTCTTGATTGGTGTTACTTTGCAAGCGATTGGTCACGGATATCAACTCGACCGCACCCTCGGTCAATGGATCGATGCTTATCCATCATACGAGAAACAACGCTACGCCGCGTGGCAAAATCCAGACGAAGGTCGCCTGATCGGTACGCTTTTACCATACGAGAATGGTACGAGTAGTGATGCGACTTCTACCGTAGAGTTTGTGTTTGCTGATTCTGAACAAGCGGTTTGGCAGATAGATACCAGTGAGTTACGTCAGTCTGACATCGATTTGCTATTTTCAGCTGGAGAACAAGAGGTGCGACTGATGGGTACCAGCACCAGTCCGGGCATTTTCAAGATCTGTGGCGTCTTCCCTTGGCTGCCAGGTAAGACCATGAGTCGCGACCAGATGTACCAGACCCGCGAAGCTTTTATTGAGACAGTCCGTACCCATTATGAAGCGGTGGCTCAAGTAGGTGATTCGGTGACAGTCGTAGCACCCGATGTCGAAACGGTAATGGAAGGGGAGCGGCCCGCCGGTGACCCTGCCCGACGCGATTGTGCGCACATTGCCGCTATCCAACGCGCCGAACGACTACTGGCACAATAACGACCGCCAAAGCCCGCCAGGACTTGCATAATAATAAGAAGTATGCTATAATCAGCAGTGGGATAAAGAAGAGGAGTTCCTATGACACTGAAGAAGATCCTTGGGGCACTTGCTGTCCCACTCATCACCGGTTTCATCGTGGCCGCCGGCACCGGAAATCCGGTGTATGCACACGCGACCGAAGCCGCGACCAAAGCCTCTGTCGACCCTGGCCCTGGCGTCGATCGTCCCGGTCGGCCCAGCAAGCCTGGCGT
>SKHJ01000047.1 GCA_007116965.1 Candidatus Kaiserbacteria bacterium | reverse complement strand
TTGTTAATGATTTCTTCCTTAATCTCTTTGGCAATACGATAGCCTTTCTTTGACATATTGTTTGTATTATTAGTGGAATAATACTCAGAATTGTTGTCTTAAGAAAGGGGTACCTTTCACTATAGTGTTTCCGGTTAAAAATGCCTTTTTGACGATGTTTCCTACTTCTGGCTAATGTACCCAGTGCGAGCTGGTGCGGGTTGTGGCGTACTTTTGGGAGTCGTCAGCGACTTATGAATCGGCACGGAAATACGCATCACCAGTACCACAAAGGCCACCACTGAAAGGACCAACCGACCTGGTATATCGCCTTCAAACGTAGTCAGGTAGTAGACCCACCAATCAAACTCGATAAAGATGGCGCGGATGACAAGCAAAGCATAACCAACAAAACCCAGACCCAGCACAAACTTGATGATGTCCCAGCTAAAATACGGGGCCACCCACTTGGAATTGATGACCGTCATCGCGCCAAAGATGAGCATCGCTGTCAGACCCAAAGTGATATCCCAGCTCCAAAAGTTTTCGAAAAAGCCGTAGTAGTAAACGTCAGGATATAAGACGAGCAAAGTTAGACTGTACGCCAGTGATAGCCAAAAGGCGACCACCCCGATCTGTTTCTGGTACCCATCACGCATATTGGGCCAGCCGATGTAGTAGCTTACGCTCCCCGAGGCAAAAGCTAGCGCGTACATAAACGAAGCAGCCGCCGCCAAAGCAAATGAGGCAGCCATCAACACCTCCGAAGTACTGGAAAAGAACAGTACGTAGATAAAATTAAAACCAAATAAAAACGTGGCAAAAAATAACGCCACCGTCCACTTCCATTCATTTGAGGGCGCTTGGTAGTTTTCAGCACCCGGTGGTTGTTTTCCCATACATGCATTGTAGCAGGTACTGTCACCAATATAAGCCGCTGTTGTGAACAGACGAGGAGTCCTAGGTCTTTGTAGTTGTAGTAGTATGGTAGCAATGGACGTAGGTCTTTTGTTGACACTCTTTCATATTATCGGGGTAGCAGTCGGTGTTGGTGGCGCAACGGTTAGTGACGTTCTGTTCTTTCGCGCATTGAGCGATCGTCGCATTAGCAAAGACGAGCTCTCCCTCCTACATACTCTTGGAATGGTGGTCTGGGCCGGCTTGATCATCTTAATTGCCTCGGGCGTTGGCTTTCTCCTTAGTCAATACATCGTCTCCGGTAGTGTCACCTATCTGCAGATGAGCTGGTTCCAAGCCAAGCTGACCATTATCGCTATCTTGAGTACCAACGCCTTAGTGATGCACTGGTATATCTTCCCTTTTATGGCAGGACACCTGGGCAGAAAGCTCGACTTCAAGACCATGCGACCCAAGCTCGCCTTGTTTGCTACGACCGGCGTAGTCTCTATTGTCTCGTGGTACAGCGCTCTTACCTTGGGTGTTACCCGCGGGCTTGATTTTAGCTACGGACTGATCTTCAACCTCTACTTAGTACTACTGGCCTTTGGCGTCTTGGTAGCCTACACTATTCTCTCGGTTGCTATCTTCACTCGTCCTACCAAAAACCCGACGGTATCTGCCCATCCACGTGGCTGGAAGGTAGTTATTATAGCTGTGCTCTTGGGTTTGGTCCTCGTTGTTGTCAGTTGGTGGTTGGCTAGACAGGTCGAGGTTAGTAGCGCCACCGCTGGTGCGGATGGTCAGTCAAGCAGTGATCACGCACACCATTAATCACAGCGTATGCAAATCGATTTCAAAACATTTACACTCGCTCGCCTGGCCCTCGTCTGGTCTGATCCATTCGTCAAGATCGTTAGTATTGCCCTGTGTGCGCTGTGTATCGGTTTAGGTTTTCAGCTATACAGCTATTGGTCAAAGACTGCTAGTGTTCCTCTCAGCGAGACCGTGGTCGAGGTTAATATGCGGGTCATACCAGGTCAATGGACCTGGGAACCAGATCGCCTGGAGATCCCCTCAGGCGCTCGAGTAGAAATGACAATTGATAACGGTGACCCGTACGCACATGGTTTTGCTATCACCGAGTTAGGACTCGACCAACGCCTGCCGCCCAACCAGGTCACTCGTTTCAGCTTTGATGTGACCGTACCACCTGGCGAATACGATTTCTTTTGCTCGATCTACTGTGGTGTGGGTCACTTCGGCCAACGTGGTAAGCTCATTGTTACCGAGCCCGAGAGTGCCGGTCAAGAAGAGCGAACCGATAGCGTGACGCCTACCTTAGATGAACGAGACCTACCGGTCCGTAGCCGAGCCGATGCCATCGATGAGCTCCCTTATGAAGAAAATAGTGAAGGTGTCAAAGTATTTGCGCTCTCGATCGATGAAATACTCTGGGATTATGGTGACGGTAATCCTGTTCACTCTTTTGGCTACAACACGCAGCTACCAGGGCCAGACATTAGAGTGACTGAGGGTGACCGCGTGCGCTTTGAGGTCACCAATAATCTGCCTGAGGCAACGACTGTCCATTGGCACGGGATTGATATCGAGTGGGCTGCTGACGGTGTCCCGGGGGTGACACAAGATCCAATCAAGCCAGGAGAGACATACACGTATGAATTCACTGCCTATCCGGCCGGCACCCGCTTTTACCACACCCACGGCTCACACCACGGCGATGAGGCTGAACAAATGGATATGGGGCTCGCTGGCGCCTTCATCGTTGAGCCGCCTGAACCCGCGGTCGAGCCACCAGATCAGGATATTACCTGGGTCTTAACTGAGCGTATTCGCTACGGGATTTTCCCCATTCACGGCGCTATCTACCCTGCTGTGCCTGAGATCGTCGTGCAAGAAGGCGATCGGGTGCGCGTGCGTCTGATCAACGCCGGCTCTTCCACCTTTCACCCGATGCACTTACACGGCCACCAATTCACCGTCGTGGCCGTCGACGGCAATCCGGTACCCGAACCGGCACAGCTGATTCGTAACACCTTGCCGATACTACCAGGCGAGACGTATGATATTGAATTTATTGCCAATAATCCTGGTCTCTGGATGTTCCATTGCCACGAGTTACAACACGCAGCGGGCGGTATGATCGGATACGTACGGTATGAAGGTTTTGATGCTCCCGCCTTCAGTTCACACCATTAGTTATGCGACCAGTAATCCATAAACTAGAGTGTTGGGTCGAATTATTACAGTCGAGCGTATTGTATGCTGCCACGATTGCAATCCTCGCTATCCTTAGTCTGCTCATGCTGGCCTATGAGTTTTTGCCTTGGGCTGATCCAGCCATTGTACCCGTTACCCAGCAACTCGACCTGGTCATTGCTTGGATTTTTTTAACCGACTTCTTTGCAGGCCTATTACTCAATAAAAGTGTCTCGCGGCGTCAATATTGGCGCGAGAACTGGCTCAACCTCGCTTCATCAATCCCGATCACCAGCGAAGCTACTCGTGTCCTACGTATTCTCCGTCTCTTCCGGGCCTTCCGCGTGATCAGAGCTGCGACGAACTTTTGGTTTGCCCAAGAGCGTCTTCGTCGCAATCAGCACCAGTCAATGAAAACGACCACCTGATGAGCGTGGTCGTTTTCATGCTACGCAAATTGAGTGTTTACTGTCTTTGCACCAAGATATCGTGATACTCCCAGTAGGCACCTTGTTCACCCGCACAGTGAGCAGCTTCGGCTGCTTTCTGGCCGCCAACAGCGATAAAGTCCTTGCGTACGAAATACACGAGACCGGCATCTATAAATTCTGAGATGATACTTGGTTTGGTCTGCTCAGCGAAGCGCTTACAGAACGGACAGGCAAAGTCAGAATACTCGACCATCAAGACCGGTGCATTCGGGTCACCCAAACTCGGCCAATCTTCTAGCTCAAAGGAAGTCTCGATCTCTTCTCCAGTCGAGCCAGCCGAAGCGGCGTTGATTACTTGTGCAAAATCACTAAAGGGCACAGCTCCGGAGACCGGGATATCGTTAATTAAGAAATATGGAGTACCGGTACCACCATTGGCTTGCCCTTCTCGTGTAGATACCATTACCCGCTCGGTATAACGGCCGGACTCGAAGCATTCAGCCAGTGCATCAGCGTCGAGGCCCAGCTCTTCCGCGTAGGTAATATGGATACCAACATTATTCCACAGCTGGCGATCACCGCCAGCTGCGCCACCAGATGGTATACCAGCGCCGCTCGCTTGATTGGCTGACTGGCCGGCTAGTTGACTACCATTGGTGCCAACGAAAATCACCGCCACCGCAATCATGGCACCGGCAAAAAGAATAGAAATTGGGATCAAGACGTTGTTGTTGGATTGAGACATACGCAGACATTCTACCAAGTACGAAAAATTTTACCACCATTATCCTTACGGCTGAACCCGTGCCAGTATCGACTGCAAGTCTCGGCTGGCGCTCCAACGTTGCAGTAGACGTCCATCTGGATCGATCTCAATAAAGGTATGCGGGCTAGAGATAGCATAACGACGTCGTTCGGTGAGTGCTCGGTCGAAATCGATACGGAAGATATACAGACCTACCGGTATCATATCTGCCTGTTGTAATAAGTTACGCTCAGCCACCTGACAAGACTGACAACGGTCAGATGAAAAGAATAGAACGATACGATTCCCTTCAGGTACTGTGGCCAACCCTGCCGAGCTATACTCAAGATATTGACCAGGGCTGGTAGGTGGCGTCGTAGTCGCGGGTGCCGGTGAGACTTCCTGCCAACTAGGGTCAAGTGGTACCGCTGGTCGTTCTCGCTCACTCCAAATGAGTGGTGTACCGGTCGGACCAGCCGGTGAAAAGAACCAAATGGCCGCTACAACCAGGAATAAGACTGTCGCCACACCAAACCAACCGGCCCAGTTTATACCCTCAGTAATAATTCTTTTTACTACCATTACTACCAGTATACCGTACTCATCACCCCTCTCGAAAGCAATAGTACAATACGCTATACTAGACATACCGTGACTCGGCGAGAAACATTTCTAGAAGACCCTGCTGGGACAGACGAGCGTGTGGGTAATAAGCAATTGCCTGCAGTGATACCAGAGTCGTCATCACGCAGTGAATATTCTCTAACCGAAGCATCGGGACGTATGACACTGCGCCACCACCTCGAAGAAATGGAGGTGGACATCCAGCACTTAAAAGATGCTGTCAGTGAGTATGAGGATATTCTTGACCCACAAGCACTAGATCATTTTCATTCGCACGTCGATAAACTTACAGAACTCTTAGGTCAACTGGAACTCAGAGCTGATGAACACGAAATACAGGCGATTGAAGTGAAGATACAAACTCTATTAGACAAAACAAATGGAGAGTATAGTAATCTGTTTGAACAAGCAGAGCGAGCGGGGTTTATGGTAGAAGAACTACCCAACGTATCCTTTGACGATCCAGCTAAAGTTGAACGAACTGACGTATCGGAGACAGATGCGGTTACCTCTACTACTGAGACGTCAGCTCCAGCGGAAATTCTCCAAGCGGAAATTGAAATTGTACACGAGCAACTTCAGGCAATCGAAGCACAGATATCGGCTTGGGAGACCGACGATGTACGAAGCAACCATCCTGATTTAGTTTCACTCAAGGAACTAGTAGCTGACATACGTCAACTACTAACAGAAAATAACGTGGGTCGAGATTTATTGGCAGAAAAACTACAACGGGTAGCACGTCTGTACGATCATCTCAATACAACGCTACAACCTAATCTTGCTCCTGCTGAGGTGGCAGTAGACACAGCCCTTGCCGCAACAGTGGCTGAGGAAGGTAATCAAGTCGTCCCGGTGCCACAATCGTTAGAATCCCCACCCCAGTTTGAAGGTGAGCCTAATCAATATGAAAAGTTATTTGCCCTCTACCGAGAGGCTGCTAGCAGCTTACAAACAATGATAGACACCCTTGCTGGTCATGTGCCGCAACATGTTCAAATAGAATTCAATGAACTTATCACTACGGTCAATCAATTGCACATACGACTAGAAAAATATGAACCAAATGCAGTAAATCGACAAAAGATCGAAGTTTTACTTCAACGCGCCGAAGCTTTGTTTAGGAAGGTTGATGTGGCGGTGATGGAGATGATTGAAGAGATAAAGGCAACCGAAGCTGACCAAGCGGCCAGACCAGAGGTAGCACCTACCGAAGCTGAGCAAGTTACCAAGCCAGAGACAGTTTTCTCTGAACTACCACCCGCCCAATTTATCCTCGGACTACGGATTCCCGCCCCTGGCCAAGCAGACAGTCCTGCCACTGCGGCCACTGCGGCCTTACAGCTCCGTGATGAGGTAGAACTATATGTACAACGTAGCCAAGACCTAAATACTACCAATAGCTGGTGGGAACGACGTCGCTTTAAAAAATTAACCGACGGGCAACTGGTTGCCTTACGAGAGCTCCAAAATCTACTGGGTCAAATATCACCCTATAGCGGCCTAACCGTTGAACAATACAGTAAAATCTACGAGCTGGCCGAGACCAGTGACTTGAAGGAATCACTTCTTGACGGTATGTCTCCGATCCGTGAACATATGCTAGAGGAAGTAGAGACCACCTACCAACAATTAGGGCCCGAGCAACAACAAAAGTTGCAAACTATTTACCAAACCTGTATCGAGGCCCTCGCCAATAAAAAGCTGCCGACTAATACGGCCGAATTCCATTACCGAACGTTCTTACAGCAACTACAGGAAACTCCCGGCAAAACTGCCAGAGCAACGGCTGACACAACTATGTCTGACAGCTCTGTCGCGGCCAAAATGCCATCTCCCACCAATCCAGATTTAGCGTCTACACCCTCGACGCAAGCTGACGACATACCTAAGACAATCTCAAACCCTGCTGACACCAATTTTGTTCCTACGACCATTGGCCCTATTGCCGTCCGAGACGACCAAAGTGTTAGCGAATCAACCACGGCAACTGATGTCGTCAGCTCGACGGTCGAGCAACCAGATATAGGAACAATCACCTCGGACTCACCAGAAGCTGCTATAACGCGTGTAGAAGCAGCTACTAGCAATGAAACCTGGCCAGAGACCATCACCACCGAAAAGGAGTTATCGCTTACCAAGATCATCCTCGCCAAACCGGGCAGTGGTCTAGATAGCGCCTTACCTATCAGCAAAAAACTTAATAGATATCTCCCCGATCAAGACCCAGTAATGGAAAAGGTTCTAGAAACACTTTTAGGAAACGATGAGGCATCTCAGAAAATACGTGAACAAATATTTACTGAGGGTGTCACGTTACGCATTGGAGAAAAGCTAAATCTAAAGCATGTAGTTGTACCTGCTGGTACTGTTATCAATGCCCAGAAATTGAACCGTCTACTAGAGTTCTATGTAGACAAGCTCACCTAAATTTTTTTAAACACCCGGCGGCCGACCCAGCGGTCAGTGATATTCGGCCACAGAGCCGTGAGTAATAGTAAGAGAAGAGATGGTCCAGTCACACTGTGTTGCCAGCTGGTAACTACGAGCAAGATGATGCTGTACCCTGTAGTAACGACAACCAGAAAGCGAAACCAACGTTGCTCACGCTTAGCAGCGAGGGGTATGCTGAGTATGACTAAAACTACCAGTAGCCACCAGGCAGGTACCAACCACGCTGGCTCGTTGGTCAGTTGGGCGATAGTAGCGGACACAAGTACAAACTGCACCTTGCTAGCGATGGCCAAGAACATCCAATCATAGAATTGCTGGTGTGGACTGATACGTTCTAAGTACAAGCCATAGACAATCACACCAACTGACCACAGCTTCGTAGCTGAGAGTAGAAGTGTCCATTCATTAAGAAAATAGGTCACCAAATACATCACACCCATCACAATCAAAGCTTTACCGGCCATGGCAGTGAGTCGGTCGCCGCCGCGTAATAACAGATACAATGAGCTAACCAGCGCAAGCAGAATTGGTGCCACAACCAATGGTTGCTCGGTAGCAAACCAACCTGACCACCACATATACCCAACCAAGACCCACACACCAAAGCAAAAGAGGTTGAAGGTGGTAGTAGGTGCACTGAGTAACTTCAGTCTAGACATACGTGCTTAGTGTAGCGCACCACCAGGTATAAAACAGTCAGGTATCAACGATACATCTCGCGCAAACGTCACGCTAGTGAGTGGTTGGTTTTTCTGCTACTATACCGGTCTATGCCAGAACTCCCTGAGGTCGAAACCGTTCGGCGCCAGCTACAACAGTACTTACCGGGGAAAAAAGTAGCCACGGTCGAGGTCTTCCATAGCAAAACCGTTGGCCACTCTGAGACCATTGAGGCTGACCTATACGAACATACCATCTCCGCCATAGACCGAGTGGGTAAATTGTTGATATTTTCCTTTCTCAACGCACCAGATCTATATCTACTCGCCCACCTTAAAATGACTGGGCAATTCTTTTTCGTAGACGACTCCGTTATTACTGGCGGTGGTCACACGTACCAAAGCACTGAACTCAACCACCTCCCCAACCGACATACCCGTCTGACCATTCACTTTTCTGACCATACGCAACTCCACTTTAATGATATGCGCCTGTTTGGCTATGTACGGGTTGCCAATGCGACCGCTATGGAACAAGCACGTAGTCAATTTGGTCCTGAACCGATTGCGCCTGACTTTACGAGCGACACTGTTGTCGCACGATTGCGTAAACGCACTTCCCCTATCAAAGCTGTGTTGCTAGACCAATCACTCATCGCTGGCCTGGGCAATATTTACGTCGACGAAACCTTATGGGCAGCAAAAGTGCGACCGAGCCGACGAGCAAACCGTCTGAGTAAAGCCCAAGCCACCGAGATCTGTGAGCACGCCCGCACCATACTTACCCAGGCAATTGCAGCTGGCGGCACTACGTTTAAAAATTTTCTGGACACTGGCGGGCAACACGGCAACTACACCGACTACTTACACGTTTTCGGCAAGCAGGGCACACCCTGTCCGCGCTGTGGCACGACGATTACTAAAGTTAAGCTCGCTGGTCGCGGGACGCACTTTTGTCCTGGCTGTCAACGCTAGTTGGTAACTGCTCTTTCGGTACCAGCGGGGGGACACAAAATGGCTCCGTACCAATGCGACCCCAATGAATTCGACCCCAGAAACGTTCGTGCAGGTAATAAAAGAGAATCTTTGTTAGCACATCTGCCACACCGACCCCAATCACCAAAACCAGGTTACCGGTGGCGATAAAGACAATAACCATGGTGGTCGTTGAAGCTAATATTCGCCACGTCACCCCTTTAGCTAAACTACGTGAGTGAGAGTCAGTCATAGGCATTATCCTGAAGCTGGAGCAAACATGGCATTCCAGTCTGCCGCAAATCGCGCCACGCCGTTAGTGACTAGTTCGTGCTCTAGAGAAAAAGATTCCCAGGAAGCTGTCAGATCAAGTTCCTCGTATGGGACCGGCGGTAGACCACTCTCGTAAACAAAATCTGACGGCGGCATCGGAAAATGGTCATCAGCCCACGCCCGGAGTAACGCATAGGGCGCAGTGATAATATCGACCTGTTGCTGGTAGCAGGCCCATAAATGTTCTCGGGATCGTAAGCTCGCAGCTAGGATCTGGACATGCCCATCTCCAGCCGCAAACATCCTCTGAATATTGGTAATGCTGGACATCCCGTCATAGCCAAAATCATCCCAGCGGCCGATAAAGGGTGAGAGGAGTACTTGCCCGACCGCAGCCCCTTGCGTTGCACTGTAGACCGCTGCTGCTTGTGCTTGAGTAAAACACAGTGTCATATTGACCCGGACACCTTCTGATACCAACTGAGCGGCCGCAGCTACTCCCGCTGATGTAGTCGGCAATTTGATGTGTGCGTTTGGTATCCAGGTATTCATTATCCGCCCTTCCTCCACCATCGCCGCAACCGTCGTCTCAGTATCGGCATAGACCTCAATCGAGACAGAATCGGACACTAAAGTAGCAATTTCCTGTACGACATCACGATAAAAAGTGTCTATCTCCGTAGGCGTAAAGTGTTCCCCTGCCGTCAAGCGAGCCTGGACCGCTGGATGTTTGGCGACCAAACTCGGATTGGTGGTCTGCCCCGCTAAGAGCGTTTGTTTGGCTAGCAGATTGCGGGTATGCGCCGGGTCGCCGCTATCAAGATACAGGTGTGTGGTCATAGTATGTACCTTACCATTATTTTCATATACCAATCATCGCTTGCACACACCCTAGAGCACGGTACACTACCCATACACTATGGACGTACGCATCGAAGAAAGCTGGCAACGAGCTTTAGCAGAGGAGTTCAACAAGCCGTACTTCAAAGACCTAGCTACTGCTGTGCGAGAGGCCTACGTACGTGGTCAAGTATACCCACCCCCCACACAGCTCTTTGCCGCCTTTGCCGCCTGCCCCTTACCGCAGACCAAAGTGGTTATTTTAGGGCAAGACCCGTACCACGGACCTGGCCAAGCACACGGACTGGCCTTTTCGGTGCCTACCACTGTGACTCCCCCACCATCGCTGCAAAATATCTATAAAGAGATCGAGAGTGATACAGGCATCACAACCAAAAGCAGCGGTAGTCTAGAGCACTGGGCTACGCAGGGCGTCTTACTACTGAATACAACCTTGACGGTCAGCCAAGGGCAACCCGGCTCACACCGTACTTTTGGCTGGGAAACGTTCACTGACGCAGTCATTACCACTATTAGCGATCAACGAGAGCATGTCGTGTTTTTACTGTGGGGTAGCCATGCTCGTAGCAAGACCAGACTCATTGATCAGAACAAACATCTGGTGCTTGAAGCACCACATCCTTCCCCACTCTCAGCCCATCGAGGCTTTTTTGGCTGTCGCCACTTCAGTCGAGCCAACGCCTACCTGCAAGCCCACGGCGAGGAAGGTATCAAGTGGTGACGTTACGTATACAAGTCTGGATGCGACTCGAAATTACGCTTGATATATTTTCTGACCTCATCCGCCACCAACGTCAGTGAACCAACAGCTAAGGCAAGTCCCCATTCCCAGGCGTATAGGGGTTGTAGCTGCAACAGATCTTGCATAAACGGGGTGTAGACAGCTACGACGTGCAAGACAATAACGATTAGCGTACCAAACACAATGTATTTGTTACCCCAAAAGCTTGTCTGGAAGACCGAGCGATACTCAGCCCGACACGCCCAGACCTTAAACCATTGACTGATTACCATCACAGTTACCGCCATGGTCATCGCCTTACCAAAATCAGTCTCATAGTATGACCAAAAGACCAAGAACGTACCAATCGCCATCACGCTCGACATCACCAACATACGCTGTACCATCCAGCTGTCAAAGAAAAATTGGTTGGGTTTAACAAAATTACGACGTAACAGACCTTTTTCTTTCGGTTCCATAGCCAACCCTACGTCAAGCACCCCATCGGTGACCAAGTTGATCCAGATAAGTTGCGCGGCCACAATCGGTTGCTCAAAGATTAGTGCAATTACTGCCACTACAAATAAAATCTCGCCCAGACTGGTTGAGAACAAAAAGAGCAAGACTTTTTTAAGATTGACATAGATACCCCGACCTTCCTCCACGGCCGCAACAATGCTACCAAAATTATCGTCCAGCAGTATCAGGTCGGCTGCTTCCTTTGCTACCTCGGTTCCCCGCTTACCCATCGCTACCCCGAGGTCGGCTGCGACCAAGGAAAGAGCGTCGTTCACACCGTCGCCGGTCATCGCTACTATGTCGCCCCGAGCACGAAAGGCTTGCACGATACTCAGCTTGTGCTCAGGTGTGATCCGGGCGAAGACGGTGGTATGCTCAACTGCTCGAGCCAACTCTTCCTCTGACATCGCCTCGATATCCTGATCGGTAAGTACGGTATCGCCTGGCTTAAAGATACCAGCGTCGGCCGCAATCGCTTGGGCGGTATCTTTGTGATCACCAGTTATCATTACCACCCTAATACCAGCTGCCCGGGTACGCTCCATAGCTCCAGGCACCTCGCTCCGTAAGCCATCCTTCATACCGACCAAACCAACCAGCGTCAGTTCTGAAATATGTTCTGACTTCAATTCGTCAGCAACCGCGTCACGCTCAGCGAGTGCTATCACCCGCAGCGCTTGACCAGCCATAGTTTCGATCTGGGTTAGGATAGCTTGCCGCTTTTCATTATCAAGTAATACCCGTTCACCAGCTTGGTAGATGTGGGTAGCCAAGTCGAGAATGACCTCAGATGCACCAGCTACCGCCACTGTCGTCTTATCTCCCTGCTGAAACTGAAGCGCATGGTACTTCAACGACGCATCAAACGGTATCTCCGCCAGCGTTTGATATGTTGCCTGCACCTCAGGTTGTGAAAAACCAAGCTTACCCGCAAAAACCAGCAAGGCACCGTCAGTTGGATCACCGTGAGTATCCCAAAGGCCTGTATCAGGATCTTGCTCAACCGTGGCGTCAGCGCACAAAGCAGCCAGCAAACCCAGACGATGGAGTTCCACGTCACTGTCTGGGTGGATTAATTCTTCACCGCGGTAGATTTTACCTTCCGGGGCAAAACCCGAAGCTTCCACCATATACGTATCGTTGACGGTGGAGGCAGTGGTGACGGCCAACTCGTTCTTGGTAATCGTACCAGTCTTATCGACCGCAACCACTTTGGCTTCACCCAGTGCCTCTACTGCTTGCAGACGCTTGACCAAGACGTTCTGCTTACCCATCCTCCACACTCCAGTCGCCAATAGTAACGTAAGAACGATCGGTAGTCCTTCGGGTACGGCCGAGACCACGACAGCAATCGCCAAAGAAAACATTGTCTCAAGTGGTTGGTTCACCAACACTCCTAAACCAAAGATAAAGGTAGCAATCACCAGCACCACCTTGATAATGATGTGTGACAACCGACGGATACTGGCTTGCAGCGGAATCTCAGTATGAATCTCACTGATCTGCTTAGAAATACCGCCAATAAAGGTGTTAGCGCCAGTCTCTACCACCACCGCCACTGCTGAACCGCCCACCACCAAAGTACCTTTAAAGACCATGTTCTTTTGGTCGGCTGGGGGAATGTCAGGCGCATCAATAACCGCAACCGCCTTACTGCTAGCGGTTGATTCACCAGTGAGTGGTGATTCGTTGACACGTAAATTATTACTCTCCAGCAGTCGCGCATCTGCTGGCACCTTGTCACCTTCCCGTAAGAGAATGATATCACCGGGTACAATCGTAATATCCTCGAGTACTTTCAGGTCACCTACCACCCGCACCGTGGCCATGGTCTTACTAATGTGCTGCAGCGCCCGCATCGTGTTCTGTGCACGACCAGCTTGGATCGTACCTGCGACCGCGTTAAACAGGAGGACGAAGGCGATAATGGCCGCGTCAACATGCTCGTCAACCAAGACCAGTACTACTGTGGCCAGGAGCAATAAGTAAATCAGCGGGCTTTTAAACTGCCGCAGAAAGATTTTCAAGATCGTATCTGGCGGCGGTGCCGGGATCTGATTAGGACCGTACTGCTTAAGTCGATCTGCTCGCTCAGTGGCGCTCAGGCCCGCTACTTGACTGTGCAGTTGACGTAAAGCCGTGTCGGTTTCGATGGTATGCCATGCAGTTCGCTCAGGGGCTGATTCGTTCATTGTAAACGTCTATATTACTCACTTAGTATAACAGTCAGGATTCACCAGTATAGCCAGTAATGCCCGTTTCGCTCGCTACAATAACAGAGCGGCGACCACTAAAAAGTAAATGAGTAGACTCAATAGATCGATCAAGACCGTAGCCAAAGGACCGCTACCAATAGCGGAATCCTTACCACATCGGTGCAGCGTCCACGGTAAAACAATAGCGATGAAAAGAGCGGTCAACGCAGTCGCAAAAACAGATACGGCCAACGCCACACTCAACGCCACATCCAAGAACCAAACAAACGACAAGAGGCCCACTAAGAGTGCCAAGACTAATCCTATGGACACATTGATTAACACTTCTCGCCAAGCATACCCAAACACTGAAATATGCGGTCGTAAGGTCAGGGTCCGGATAAAAATAATCTGAATCTGTGAGCCAATCGCATCAGCCAGATAGACGACCAAGGGAATGAAAGCAGCCACGGCCACTTGCGCCTCCAGAACGGCCTCGAAACGACTCACTAAAATCGCTGCGAACATACCGCCCGCTAAACCAAGCAACAACCACGGTAGGCGTTGGCGAATCTGGATTGCCGACGAAGCCTGCAACAATTTGTGAGCATGTGTATCAGGCGTATCGACACCAGCCAGCCGAATGAAGTCTTCGGTAGTCTCTTCTTGCAAGATGCGTAAAATGACGTCAGTGTTGACCACCCCAAGCAAAACACCTTCCTTCGTAACTACCGGAATCGCTTTGATGTTTTGAGCAACTGCTAGGTGTGCGACTCGTTCTTGATCTTCATCTGCTGAGACAGTAATTGGATCAATTTGCATCAATTCACCCACTGCACGAGTCGGGTCAGCTTGCAAGAGCTCTCGAATTGATACTACGCCACATAGTGTCCCTGCTTCGTCGATAGCGTAGGCATAATTGACGCTGGCGGCAATCGTCGCTGCCTCGCGCAAACGTTCGATTTCTGTACCTGCAGTACTAGCTTTAGCCACCCGCCACACAGCCGTATCCATCACTGCCCCAGCAGTTTGCGGTTGAAATGTATACTTGTGAGACACTACTACTAGTGTACTACAGGGAAAAGCTGTACCCTGCTAGTTTTCCTTGGCCGCCTAATGACATAGACACTTTTGCCAAGAACACCTACTTGTACGTAGCTACGCAATCTGAGTATCAGATTAAAATGGTGGCGTGATTATGCGCCACTTCCAATGTACCCATGGTGACCGGATACGTATGCGACGCACCATCTTCAGTCTGCACCCTAATCTCGCCTGACGTAAGGTTGCTTACCAACGGAGTGTGGTCAGCCATCAACTCCATCATCCCATCAACACCAGGCACAGAAACCGAGCGGACCGACCCAACAAATACCGGTTCGTCTACTCGAGCAATGGTTAGTTGTAGTAACTTTTGTTCAAACATAACCTTTACGCTGCTACCACTTCTGCGATACCACCCTTCATATAGAAGTCCTGCTCGTTACGATCATCATGCTTGCCATCTAGTATCTCTGCAAAACCGCCAACCGTGTCTTCCAGTGAGACGTACTTACCTGGTGATCCAGTAAATACCTCAGCTACAGAGAACGGCTGGCTAAGGAAGCGTTGGATCTTACGTGCCCGATACACAGTTTGCTTATCATCCTCGGAAAGTTCTTCAATACCTAGGATAGCAATGATATCTTGTAGATCTTTATATCGTTGCAAGACCTGCTTCACTCCTTGCGCTACCCGGTAGTGCTCTTCACCCACTACCTGCGGATCGAGAGCGGTTGAGTTACTCTCAAGCGGATCAATTGCTGGATAAATACCAAGGGAGGCTAACTGCCGGGACAAGACCACGGTCGAATCCAAGTGCGAAAAGGTAGTCGCAGGCGCCGGGTCGGTCAAGTCATCAGCTGGTACATACACTGCTTGTACTGAAGTGATGGAACCGTTCTTGGTTGAGGTTATACGCTCTTGCATCTTACCCATTTCCTCAGCTAACGTTGGCTGATAACCAACGGCTGATGAGACTCGGCCTAAAAGGGACGACACTTCCTGCCCTGCCTGCGTAAAGCGGAAGACATTGTCCATAAAGAAGAGTACGTCCTTACCGCCACCAGCGTCTCGGAGCGACTCGGCCATCGTCAGACCAGTGAGACCAACGCGAGCACGGGCACCAGGTACTTCGTTCATTTGACCGAACACCAACGCTGTTTTATCGAGTACGCCAGATTCTTTCATTTCGTAGTAAAGGTCATTCCCTTCTCGCACACGCTCACCGACTCCAGCAAAGACCGAGTAACCACCGTGATTGGTCGCCACGTTATTAATGAGCTCTTGAATCAAAACCGTCTTACCAACGCCAGCCCCGCCAAAGAGACCAACCTTCCCGCCTTTTATGAAGGGCGCTAGAAGGTCTACTGATTTGATACCAGTCTCAAACACCTCTGTTGTAGTTGATTGTTCGGAAAAGACCGGTGCTGGTTGATGAATGGCGCGTCGTGGGGCATCAACAATCGCCGTCTTGCCGTCGAGAGTTTCCCCAAGCACATTGAACAAGCGCCCCAACGCCTTCTCTCCTACCGGTACCGAAATGGCAGCTCCGGTATCTGTGACCACCATGCCTC
>SKHJ01000025.1 GCA_007116965.1 Candidatus Kaiserbacteria bacterium | reverse complement strand
TTACTATAACCAAAGCAGGATACACTCAGCTCTGCAGCAACCGCCCCGGTTGTTTAAAGAGCAGTTTGAGGTATCATTAGGTAACTCAGAAAAGGTGTCTTAATTTTGGGGTACCTTCCACTCTGCAATTGACTCCATGAACTCTAGGTGTCCACCGGGCGGACACCAACTACCTGGACCATGAGCATTCTTTCGCTTACCGAGCAGTACTTTATCGTCTTTGCGAATAATCACACCAACCCCAATTCGTGGTATATTTTCCATATATCATAAAAGATATCATCACAAGATTGCAATGCCAAACCTCTCTCTGTCCCACCTCGAACGATTATTACACCTGCTATAGAATCACTAAGTAAAAATCTATACAAAATACCCTTCCTCCTCCATTTCTGCCTGCAAAGTTAAGCAAAAATGTTTTACGTATGGGAAGTCAGCGAGATATGGCAATTTCATCTCTAACGACTGTTTGGCGGTAGTACCATTGCGATGGATGGTCTTTTTACCCCTCTCGTTATAAAGCTGCACCAGAGGCTCAAACTTATCAATAGCTTTAACAAAACGAGCTTCAATAGTTCTCTGAGCTCGATACTCTGCAAGTGTCTGTTGTAATTCTTCACGAAGTAGATCGGGTGATTTTTCGATCACGGTTTTTTCAGCCAACTCCTCACACTCAATATCTGAGGCAGTCTTCATATATCCGAGCATGTCACCAACTTCAACCTCAGCAATATCATGCCAAAGTATGATCTGCTAAATTTTTTGCTCATCAAAAGAATGATATTGAGATTCAAGTGGTAAGAAATATCTTGCTAAGATATACAAGCCATAAATATGCTCTGCCACCGACTCGGTTGAATCCGTATCACTACGCTCTTGATCATATCGAATTACATGTTTGAGAGTATATAAGTATTGCAGTTTCTTAACTTCATTCAGTAATATTTCTTTAGGAAACTGCTTTGATAGCATACGAATTAGTAACTCTTCAACCGACGAGCCTTGTCGTGCATCCGGATCTTTTCGAGCGCTTTGGCTTCGATCTGACGAATACGCTCACGGGTGACACCAAACTCCCGCCCCACTTCTTCCAGGGTGTGGTAGGTACCGTCGAGTAAGCCGTGACGCATCTCGAGGATCTTCCGCTCTTTCTCAGAAAGCGTATCGAGAATCTCCATAATCTGGTCGGTCAAAATCCGATGCGCCACCTCTTGGTCTGGTGAAGTAATCTTATCGTCAGAAATAAAGTCAGCTAAGCGCGAACGATCATCGTCGTCCCCCACCGGCAACTCCAGCGAGATAGTATCTTGACTGATCTTCTCGATCTGGTAGATCTTCTCCACCTCGACACCCATCTCGGTAGCAATCTCTTCAGGCATCGGATCACGTCCCAGGTCTTGAGCTAAGCGACGTGAGACTTGCTTATACTTAGCCATCGTTTCCACCATATGGACTGGAATACGAATGGTACGCGATTGGTCCGCCAGGGCACGGGTGATGGCTTGCCGAATCCACCAGGTAGCGTACGTAGAAAACTTGAAGCCTTTGGTAAAGTCAAACTTATCAACCGCCTTAAAGAGCCCAATGTTGCCCTCTTGGATGAGGTCGAGTAGTGTTAGGTCTGGTGAGCGCCCGACGTATTTCTTGGCGATAGAAACTACCAAACGCAGGTTGGCTCGGGCCAATAGGTTACGTGCTTCTTCGTCACCTTCAAGAATGCGTTTAGCGAGCACTTTCTCTTCGTGTGCATTAAGCAAAGGGTACTGTCCAATCTCACGCAAATAAATCTGAATCGAATCGTAGGCGCTATCGCTCCGTTTGTACGCATTTCGCTGCGCGATCATCTCTTCGTACTGCGTATCATCTCCGAGCAGGCCGTCATTTTTCATCACATCGATACCCGCCGCATGGAAGCGGTCGTACATCGTGTCAAGAAAATCAATATCTCGCTCAATCTCTGGAAAAGCGCGCAACAATTCATCATAGGTGACGTAGCCACGTTCTTTTCCCAGCTGCATAATCTCAGCCGCTCGCGCTTCAAGAATCTTCTCCGCTCGCGTAGATAACGCAGGTTTCTGAGCGGCTGTCTTCTTGCTTTTTGCGTCCGTCTTCGCTTTAGTTTTGGTGGTTGACTTTTTGGCAGCTTTTTTGGTTGCTGGTTTTTTCGTGACTGACTTCTTGGGAGTAGGTTTTTGCTTTTTCGAAGTCGTTTTTTTGGCGGTAGTTACTTTTTTTGGTTTTGCTACCTTCTTGGTGGTCTTCGCAGCCTTACGTGCGGTGCGGTTGGTTGCCTTTTTGGCGGTGGTGGTTTTTTTGGAAACAGCTTTGGGAGCTGCTTTAGTACGGGTTTTGGTTGTGTTTTTCTTAGTACTATGGGCCTTTTTCTGAGACATAGTGCCCACCACTATACTCTATTTGACAAATTAGTCCAGAGGTGCATCGCCCAAGAGTTGTTCAACTGTACATTGGGGTTTGGCCAGTACATTTTGCCACCTTTGCAGAGTCGCCAGTAGTTCGGTGACCGCCTGCTCGTCTGCCAACAATTCTGCCTCTTGTAATTTGGTCCGCGACTGTACAAGCGCTGCGCGGGTACACAAAGATACGTACTGGTTGACTCGGTCAACCACTTCGGCTGCCTGCTGCTTCTCAGGCAGGTCATCAATCTCCTGCTCCACAGAAAACATAAAGCGTTCCCGCTCAACAGAGTCCAGCGCCGCTACTTGCTCAACCCAATCGATGCCAGCCCGAGCTTCTATCATCTGCTGTAACCGTTCACCCCATGCTTTGGGAATGATGTACTGCGCGGCTACCAGGTAAGCAAATAACGCTGCTTGACGCGAATACACTTCTTCACTACCAGTAGTTGCGGGAGTTTGGACATCAGACGTCGTTGGAGCCACAACCGCTTCTGACTGTGGCTGTTCACGCAGACGGTACAGCTCGTGCACAATGGCGTCACGAGAGGTCTCGGTCTGCTCAGCAATGCGCGTCACAAAATGCTCTTGTTCCATCTCACTCGGCAACAATAGCACGTAGGGTAAAAGTTCAGCACGCACTCGTAATTTGAACGTGCGTTCATCACGACTAGTCGCTTTGATATGGGCGAGCAGAAATTCAATGACTGTCGTAGCTGACTTCACCGCTTGCTTGAAAGCCGCCAGATTGGCCTGGATCAGGTCGGCCGGGTCTTTCCCTTCGGGTAAGGCCGCTACCTTGACATCAAAGCCGCGTGCTAACATCAACGTCGCGGCCTTTTGCATCGCCGCAATACCCGCTCGGTCGCCGTCAAGCGCTAAAACTACCTTGGTACTTAATCGTTCGAGCTGTTGCACATGCTGGAGAGTCAGAGCTGTACCCGAGACAGCTATGGTGTTGGTGTACCCTGCCTGGTGCGCCAACACCACGTCAAATTGACCCTCGGCGATCAACCAAAATGGCAGTTTACGCAAGCCATGCTTGGCTCGATCATAACCGTACAGCAGTTCTGACTTTTTATACAAACTAGTTTCAGGTGAATTGACATACTTTGGAGCTTTCTCGTTCGGGTGCAACAGGCGGCCAGAGAAAGCTACTACCCGTCCTTGGCTATCAAACAACGGAAACATCACCCGATCACGAAAGACATCGAATGGTTCTTTGCTAGCATCTGGTTGCTTGATCAAACCAGCCGCCAGCATCTCGGCATCGGTAAAACCTTTCTCCTGCAAATGCGTCCGTAACTCGCGCCAGCCACCAGTTGGCGGCCCAGGTGCGTAACCGATCTGCCATTGCTTTTGCGTTAACGTCGAAACGTCACGTTGCTCTAAGTACTGCTGGGCAGCGCTGGCGCTGCCCAGCTGATCTTGGAAGAATTCTGTCGCAGTCGCCAAGATAGCGTAACTTCGGTCACGTTCACTGCGGCGCTCGGGCGACTCGGGCTTCAGCTCAACCCCAGCACGCTCAGCCAAGAGACGAAGGGCGTCCTTAAACTCCACTCCTTCCATCGCCTGGATAAAGGTGAAAATATCACCCCCTTGGTTGGTCGAGAAGCAATAGTACATTCCTCGCTCTGGTGAGACGTAGAACGATGGCGTGCGCTCGCTGGAGAACGGTGACTTACCCTTAAAGTGCCGTCCTGCCTTATGTAATTCTACATAGCCGCCAACCACATCAATGATATTGAGTCGATCTTTGATTTGCTGGACAGCATCGGACATAGGTGGCTACAGTATACTTGATTTCTAACAAACTCGTAAAATGGTACCAGAACCAAAAAGCCACGTTTTGTGTGGCGTTTTTGGATACTAAACACAGTTGCGTGTGTACCACCAGTAACCTAACTACTCCTCTTCGGTATCCGTAGGTGCGGACGCAGCCACCGTTTCTATCAACTTGGCTTTCTCACTACCCACAAAGCCAGTACCAGCTGGAATCAAGCGACCAATAATGACGTTCTCCATCAAGCCCGAGAGGTCATCGTGGCTACCACGCACGGCGGCGTTGATGAGGACGCGAGTGGTGTTTTGGAAGGACGCTGCTGCTAAGAAACTCTTACGCGTTAGTGAGGTTTCGGTGATACCGAGGATTTGCCGATCGGCCTTAGCTACTTCGCCGCCGGCGGCTTTGACGCGATCATTTTCTTCAACGAAGATCCATTCCTCGATGACATCACCAATAGTGAAGCGCGTATCACCAGTATGGGTGATTTTCACCCGCGACATCATCTGCTTGACGATAAGTTCGATGTGTTTACGAGCGATGGTCACGCCTTGTAGTTCGTAGATCTTATTGACTTCTGAGATGATGTAATCTTGCGTAATTTCCTGTCCACCGAACTTAAAGAGTTCTGGTAGTAAGGCTGAACCGTCGGTCAGCAGCT
>SKHJ01000008.1 GCA_007116965.1 Candidatus Kaiserbacteria bacterium | reverse complement strand
GGACGGGTCGAGTATGCTTATCGGTGAATACAAACATACGTTGGATCCCAAGAAACGGCTGTCTTTGCCCAGTAAATGGCGCAAAGAACTTGGGAAAAAGCTTGTGATCACCAGAGGACTCGACAACTGTCTCTTTGTATATCCGCTGAAGGAGTGGCAGAAGATCACTGCAAAAATTGGTCAACTGCCACTCGGACAGGCGGATACGAGAAGTTTCAATCGATTCTTCTTATCGGGAGCAGTTGAGGTGGAGGTAGATTCAGTCGGACGTATTCTCGTTCCAGATTTTTTGAAGGAATTCGCGCAGTTGGCCAGTAGTGTCATTCTCGCCGGAATCCATGATCGTGTAGAAATTTGGGATGAGAAGCAATGGTCGAGCTACAAGCGCTCGATCGAACAGAATGCCGATACGTTAGCCGAGAAGCTTGGCGAGATAGGCGTCCTGTAATGTGCCTCCATGCAACACATTAGTGTACTGACCGACGAAATACTCGCGGCACTAGCTTTAGCGCCGGATGGAGTATTTGTCGATGCAACCCTCGGTAGCGGGGGGCACACCAGAGCGGTCGCTCAACAATTGGGTTCAAATGGTCACATCATTGCCAATGATGTCGATCCCGTCGCCATTAATTCGGCCAAAGCCTGGCAGGATGACTATCAAGCATCGATAACGCTGAGTAACCACAACTTTGCGGACATCGATTCTTGGTTGCCCGAGTTGTACTCTGAGCGTGCACCAGATGCTATTCTGGCAGACTTAGGTTGGCGCAGCGAGCAGTTCACTAATGGGGGTCGCGGTTTCTCGTTCATGGCGGACGAACCACTGCAAATGACGTTTGGTGATCCAGCTAACTACGGATTACAGGCAGCTGACATTGTAAACGAATGGGCCGAATCGGACATCACTAACGTATTACGGGGATATGGAGAAGAGCCGTATGCTCGACGTATAGCACGAGCTATCATCGAAGCACGAGGCGATACCCCAATCAAAACTGCTCGTGAACTAGCAACAATTGTCTATGATGCAGTTCCTAAGCGAGTGCAACATGCTCGCACCCACCCTGCCACTCGAACCTTTCAAGCGCTACGTATCACGGTCAATGACGAACTCACGGTGTTAGATACCTTTATCACGAAAGCCTTCGGTCTATTATCTGGTACTGGTCGTTTAGCAATTATATCTTTCCATAGTTTGGAAGATCGCATTGTTAAACATCGCTTTCGAGAGCTTGCTAATACTGGTCTTGGCGCACTCTTAGTCAAGAGACCTATCACACCTTCAGTTGCTGAACGTTCTTCCAACCCACGGGCACGCAGTGCCAAACTACGCACGATCATGAAATTGTAATTACCGCAGCATGAAAAAAAGATTAATCTCCACAATCAAATCAGACCCCCGTCTTCAGAACCTTTGCCTCTTTTTCATTTTATTGGTAGTTATTGGTATGTATATGTATAGTATGGTTATGTCGGTGATGAATGTGGTAGTTAGTCGTGAGTTGGTGAGTATGTCTAGTGAAGTGAGTGCCACTATCACTGAGTTGGAATCACGCTATATTGAAGCCCAACATACAGTCAGGAAAGAGGTAGCTTTACAGCACGGATTTGTCAGTGCTCAGCAAAAGACTTTTATTGCGTCACCAGATACCGCGCTGGTAATCTCGCCAGAATAACCGTTCTTGATGTTGTATGCGCCAGAAAGCCATCTTCCGTATCAGGATCATTACCGCTTTGATCTTGATCCTGGCTGCGACCTTGGCAGTACGACTGTATTTCCTACAGGTGGTGCATAGCCATGCCTTTGAGGAACGAGCACTACAACAGTATGTTCATACCGCCTACAATGTCTTTGACCGAGGTTCGATCTTTTTCTCAACCAGGCACGGGGATGCGGTTTCGGCGGCAGCCGTTCGTTCCGGTTTTGTTTTAGCAATCAACCCGCAACGTATCACTGACGTGTCCGGGTACTATGAAGCATTACAACCTTATATTGAGCTTTCGGAAGAAGAGTTTACTCGAGAGGCAACTAGACCTAATCGAACCTATGTCGAAATAGCGCAGCGGATTATCAGTAGCGAAGCCGAAAAAATACGGTCTTTAGGTCTGCCAGGAGTTATGTTGTATCGCAGTCAGTGGCGATATTATCCTGGTGACTCACTGGCCGCTCAGACCATCGGTTTTATCGCACATAGTGACGATCCAGCAGAACCGATGCGAGGTCGTTATGGTTTAGAGCGATACTATGACGAAGTGTTGAGTCGAGATAATCGCAGCCTGTCTGTCAATTTGTTTGCTGGGGTCTTTGCTAATCTGAGTAATTTAGTGACCTCACAGACGACCCCTCCAGAGCAGCAGGGCCATATTGTAACTACGTTAGAGCCGACCATCGCTCGTATGTTAGAGAGCACTCTATTGGCGGTCAATGATCGATACCAGTCAGCCTATACCGGTGGAATCATTATGGATCCGCAGACTGGTGCTATTGTCGCGCTGGGTACAGTACCATCATACAATAACAATGATCGACGAGGTCTAACCGTCGAGCAATTTCGTAATCCACTGGTCGAGAATGTCTATGAGTTTGGTTCAATCTACAAAGCAATTACCATTGCGGCTGGTATAGACGCTGGCGCAATCGCACCGCGGACCACGTATTATGACAGTGGCTCTATCACACTAGATCAATTTACGATACGTAACTTTGATGGACGTGGGCGTGGCCAAGTTGATATGCAGCGAGTACTCAATGACTCGCTCAATACAGGAGTGTCATTTATTGTCGACCAAATGGGAACCCGTGCGTTTCGTGATTATCTGTATGCGCTCGAACTGAATACACCATCGGGAGTCGATTTGCCTAATGACGTACGCGGTCTCACCAGCAATCTTGAATCGCCTCGTCGAGTTGAATTTACGACCGCTTCCTTTGGACAAGGTATTGCAGTCACCCCGATGGCGATGATTCGTGCGTTTGCCCCGTTAGCAAATGGTGGGTATATGGTCACGCCCCATATCGGTCAAGCAATAGTCTATGATTCAGGACGGACAATTCCTTTGACACCGCCGCGCGGGGAGCAGGTACTCAAACCACAGACCAGTGAAGAAATATCGCGAATGTTGACCAATACGGTTGATACTGCTTTGCGACACGGCAGGGTGGCTTTACCGCACCACTCAGTCGGAGCTAAGACTGGCACCGCCCAGATACCTGATAGCGCCAGTGGTGGGTATCATCGCGATCGATTTTTCCATTCATTTTTTGGTTATTTTCCATCATATGACCCTGAATTCTTGGTTTTGCTGTATACTGTAGAACCACAAGGAGTCCAGTATGCATCAGAAACCCTAACCGACGCCTTTATGGAGATAACTACCTTTCTTATTAACTATTACGAAATTCCTCCCGATAGATAATCAGTATGCGTAAAACTTTTCGTTCACTTATCATTTACGTATTGACGACCGCCGCCCGCATCGTCTTGCGTCGACACCAGCCCAAAATCATCGCTGTGACTGGTAGTGTTGGTAAGACTGCCACTAAAGACGCGATCTATACTGCTATGCGGTCTACGTTTCGTGTACGCAAGAGCGAAAAAAGCTTTAATTCAGAGATTGGCGTTCCTCTTACCATCCTCGGCCTGCCAACCGGCTGGAGCAACCCTTTGCACTGGGTCTGGTTGTGCTGCAATGCGTACCTAATTGCTTTGTTTGGTCGCAACTACCCGGAGTGGTTGGTGCTTGAAGTGGGGGTCGATACGCCGGGCGATATGCAGCGGGTGACTAGCTGGCTGAAGCCGGATATTGTGGTGCTAACACGTCTGCCAGATGTACCGGTCCATGTCGAGCACTTTGCCTCACCGCAAGCTGTAGTAGCAGAAAAGTTAGTGCTAGTAGACGCCTTGCAACCTGACGGAATCTTGGTAGCTAATCTTGACGACATACAAATCCAGGAAGTAGCCAAACAGGTACCACATACAGTAGCTGGATATGCCCGGTATGCTGAGGCGCAGTACCAACTACGGTCTGACAGAACCATCTACTTTGATGATCGTCCAGTTGGTGTTACTTTTGCCTTACACCACAACGGAGAAGAGATTTCTGTGACAGCCGACCAAGTTATTGGTATGCAATTAGTCTATATCTATGCGGCTGCTATGGTGACAGCGCACCAATGCGGCGTGGCTTTAGCTACTGCGGCTGAGGCACTCGCTACAAACCAGTCGCCGCCAGGGCGGATGCGGGTATTGTCTGGTATCAAGGGGAGTATTTTGATTGACGACACCTACAATTCTTCACCGGTTGCCGTTGAGAGCGCGTTGCAGACACTCAATGAGATCAAGTACGCTGGACGTAAGATCGCTGTGCTTGGTGATATGCTCGAACTGGGTATCTATTCGATTGAGCAACACCGACGTATGGGTGAGTTGGTGCCGAAGGTGGCAGATATCTTGCTCACACTTGGCGTACGATCGCGCGAGATTGCCCAGGCCGCCCTCGATAATGGGATGCCCGAAGCTAACGTCTTTCAGTATGATGACGTAGGCAGGGCTGGTAGGGAACTACAAGCGATGTTACAACCAGGCGATGTCGTCTTGATCAAGGCCTCGCAGGCCATTCGAGCCGAGCGAGTGGTCGAGGAGGTGATGCTGGAGCCAGAGCGGGCCAGTGAATTGCTGGTGCGTCAAGACGCAGCCTGGCAACGACGGTAGGATATACCCAGTGTTACACCTCGTGCCAATAGTATTATTTATATGAATAGGGTATAAGGCCTCAATTTGGGAGGGTGATTTCCCTCGTCTTCAGACGATCACTTCAGTATAATACATAGTAATGCCCAACGAATACCGTCGTGCTTCACATACCCTATTTTCAATCAACGT
>SKHJ01000052.1 GCA_007116965.1 Candidatus Kaiserbacteria bacterium | reverse complement strand
TAGCAACCCCAAAATTTTCTTTCATCTTTTTGGCGACTTCCCCCACACCCCCTTTCGCTTTTCTTTTAAGGCAAGAAAATTTTTGGGAGTTGCTGCGCGAGGTGACGAGCGCCCCGAGGCGCTGAGGTGAACTCCAATGCGTACTCAGAGGTATGTAACCATTGCGCGCTCCGCGCGTTGGAATCATTGTCTTTTCTCGAAATGGGTTCGAGCAAAGGTCAATATTTCTGCACGAGCATAACGCAGTGGAGCGAGTGCCAGCAAAGCACAGTGTATGTACACTGTGCGTCAGAAATCGAAGCGCCGGAAGATATGTTTCTCGACCTCACAAGAGAGAAACATCTGAGGCGCCGACACCACAAGAGTACTTCTGTTTTTATAGTCGTACTCACTCCTTAAAAACAAGTCACCAAGAACGCGAGTTTATTCTACGAACGTAGTGAAGTAGAATAACCGTGATTCTGGGTCGATTCCTGTTGGGGCACAGTGGTGAACCTAAAATGGTACTTGCACAGGCAAGTACCATTTTAGGTTCATAACGCAAACTGCTTTGCGTTCGTGCCACTGTGCCGGACGGAGACATGTTTTCTCACCTTTCCTAGTGAGAAAACAGTCGAGTCGGGTGAGAAACGAATGCGTGGAGCTTCGCAAGAGGTTGCCTAGTATTTTGTGAGGTACGAAGCAAAATACTAGGTAACCTGTATTGAAACTGTAAGTTTCGAGAGTACTTAGTAGAATCTGCACGAAGTGTATGATTATACTTAGTAACTCGTGACCGCAAAAAGCGAGACCTGCCAAAGTTAGTGCACACAGAAAATACAACCTAAAACTCTGGGGTAATTGGCCATGCGGTTGGGTCTTCATCACCAACTGATTCAGTTTCGATTGCTTCTTCTAACTCTGCAAACGTTTCTGACGCTTGATCTGAATTTTCGTCGGTGCTGGTATCGTTTGTAGATTCTTCACTATTTGCAGCTGGTGACAAATTGATAAGTTCTTGGTAGCGCTCCAATCGTTCGGCGTACCGCTGATGAATATCCAAAACCTGCGACCGCTGGTAGGTTGGTCGTATCGTATCTGAAGGAACTGAGACTGATGCCGGTAACGCCTGGTAATACTGGTAGGACCAAACCGAAACCACTGCTCCCGTGAGAAAAATTATCAAAAAAACCAAAATGATGATGAACCATTCACGTTCTGGATGCATCAGTCTTGGCTGACGAGTGCCAGTCTTATGTGAAAATATGATGCGGGCATACCGCGTAATATCACTGCGTTCTATCATATAATTGACTACTTATCAGGAGCTCGATTTCAGCTGTTACTTGCTCTGCGTCATTCGTGGCACTACGGAGGCGAAGTCGCTGAATATCGCTATGGTAGGGCAATGTTTCAAGTAAATTGATAAAGCGCATAACCGCGAATCGTGACCCAGAGACTTCGTACGGAATACGTACCCGCATTAGTTGGGTAGTGGCCGAGACCGACTCAGTCACTTCATTGAGACTGGTCGAGCGTAGTCGCAGATTGTTTGCTCTCGCATACGTTTCAATCTGCTCCAAAAACTGAGCAACCTGAACAACATCCAGGAAATATGTTTCCAACTGTTGACGTTCAGCCTCAGTAGCTTGGAGCTGTTGTTGTAGGCTCTGGGCAAGTTGCGCTTGCTGATCAGCACTGGCGACCAAGGCGAGCTCAGTTTCGTATTGCACACCTTTTTGCTGAATCAGGTATGCTACCCATACCAACCCAACCACCGTTAGGATAAAAGCCACGAAAGATAACAAGAAGACAACACGCGCTGGTTTAGTAAGACGAATCATACTTACTCAATAACAACAGGAATCTCTACCGAGAATCTAATATCCTCAGACTGCGCTAAGCTCGAAAGCGGCATCTCAACTACCCCAAAGTACTGATGTCTCTGGACAGCCTCAAGGAAGGCGATAAGGTCCTGACGCGTGGCAGAAATAGCAGTAAGGGTTATGGGTCGTGGTTTACGATCTTGGTAAACCAGCACAATATCTTCAATCTGAATAGTAGTATCGGCAATTCGTTCTAGCTCGGTAGTAAAGAAGGTTGGCGTATACTGCTCAGTAGAGGCAGCTAATACTGCTGCATAACGATTTGCCCGCACAAACGTCTGGTTAGCCTCCGTGATAAGCCCTTGGATAGAAGCGGCGTCACCTACTTTTTGACTTAAAACCCCTTTTTCATCAGCCAACATCCCATATACTGGTACCAGCATAATAGTCACCATCACACTCGCAACCGCCCAAGCAAAAAAACCAACAGCCATCACCCGTACCCAATATTCATGAGTGATTTGTTTGCGAGCAAATGGTGGGAGCAGGTTAATCATAGATCAAACAGTATGCTTTAGGGCGAGGCCAATTGTTGTAGCGTACCCATAGGAAAAACGCTTCTCCATCGGCGGGACAGCGTGCTGGTGGAACGGGACATTACGCCAAACATCACCCCGCACGGTTGGAATACCGAGTGTCTCAGTGAAATACTCCGTAACACCTTTCAAATTGGCACTACCGCCACAAAGAATAATTGACTGGATGCGACGCGTCTCGAGATCATGTTCTCGGGTATGCCAATACTGTAGTCGGGTCGCTATTTCGTCTTTGATACCAGAAACTACCGCCAATAGTATCTCGTATACCTGGGTATTACCTCGGCGAGTCACCAGACCCTCGGTATTCTTGATACGGGTTAATTCTGATTCAGCAACATCATTACCAAGAATACGACGCATGGCTTTGGAAAGCTCACTCCCCCCGATGTCAATAGTAGATGTGTACAGGAGATGACCAGCATGCACGATACCAACACCAGTACGAGTCTTACCAAAGTCAATAATCATGTGTGTTTTATCGTCGTCCGGAGGCAAGGTGGCTCGTACGATAGCCTGAGCTTCTACCTCGAACCCGATTGGTGTTACTCCCGCTAACTGGCAGGCCTCGTAGTAATTCATTATCGTCTCACGGGCGTACACAACCACCGAAACTGATAGCGAGTTATTGACTTCGGTAGTGATCTGAAAATCAAAGAACGCTTCGCGGGGTGAGATAGGTACATGCTCTTCCAAACGGAACTCAAGCTGACTGCGGATCTCCGAAAGCGGTGTCCCAATGCGCACTTCAGTTTCAAAGATATACGCCCGTTCCTCAGGCAAAGAAACACGAACAAAAGTGGCACCGGTACGTTCTCGTACTTGTGCTAGCGCTTGACTTAGCTGTTTAACATCGTTGACATGTCCCCTATCCAGAGCTCCAATCGGAATGTCAATATCTCCCCACCCGGTAATGGAATACGTGACTGTCCGGCCGTAATGGGGTACGAACTGCATGTACTTTAAAGACGTATCAGATACATCCACCCCTACACTCGGCAGTTGCATAAAGGTTGGCGGTGGTACCATTCGCGCAAAAGATTGCAAGAGACTCATTACCTATAGTATACGTGCTCGCGAGAACTAATTTACACACAACTCACAACCTGGTCTTATAAGATTTTCCAGAGTATGTACAGAATGGTGACACAGAGTAAACCGTAGAAGATGGCGTGGATGCGATACCGAAACATCTCTACCGCCATAGGTCCGAACGCGTACGAGAGAAAACCGGTGATTGCAAAACGAACAGTTCGACCAAGAATTGAGGCAATAATAAAAATCCAGATTGGCATCACCACAAAGCCGCTGGCAAGGGCTACTAATTTGTATGGTATAGGAGTAACAGCCCCAATAAAGACAAACCAGAAGGCTGCCTCGGTCAAGCGCTGTGTGGCTGTAAGAAAAGCCTCCTCGAGTTGAAGCGCGGCAATCAACCATTCGCCGAATACATCAAAAAATAAAGCCCCGAGAATATATGCCACGATTCCACCTAGGACTGACGAAATGATGGTAATAAACGTATAGCGAATCCAGCGGGCACGATCGACTAAAATAATGGCTACCAGGAAGGGGTCGGTGATAATGGGTGCAACTACCGACTCAGAGAAAGACACCAAACCAAGGATTGACTGCGCGTGGGGTGAGCGCATCCATTGCACGTGCTCGTCCTTGACCGACGAACGTTCCAAAGAGGATTCACTACGAGAGGGTGGAGATTTTAAGGGCGAATCATTCATAACTCAACGCACCGGCGTACCAGCTGGAATCATTTTGCTTGGGTGTAACAAAGCAAAATCATCACCATGATAAGCGGCTAGAATCATACCGTGACTGGCCATTCCTCGGATTGTCCTCGGTTCTAGATTGATGACAAAAAGACATTGCCGGCCGACCAATTCTGAAGGTTCGGGAAAGAATTCTCGAATACCAGAAATGACTTGGCGCGGCATCTCTTCCCCAACCTCTACCTGTAGTTGCAACAATCGGTCAGCGTCAGGCACTATTTCGGCAGATAGAATCGTACCGACAACTATATCGAGTTCGGCGAAATGAGAAAATGGAACGGACATAAAGATTAATGGTTAGATTTGTGCTTTTGTAAATATGCATCAAGAATGAGTGCCGCAGCTGACGCATCGGTCTGGCTGGTGCGTCCTTGAATTCGTAAAGCAGCTTGGGTAGTGTATTGCTCAGGCTCGAGGTGTACAGGCACTGCAAATTGGAGAGTTAAATCTGTGATCAGTTCATCGATAGCTGCCTGCAGGCTATTTGGTTGCTTATTGGCATCAAGCGAGTGGCCAACAACGATCACTGCCACTTGATATTCTTCGATCAATTCTTTCAGTACCTCAAGCAAGTTTGCATCGTTAGGCACAACCAGCTTCGGAAAAGCCATCGTACCGAGCGCGTCGCTCACTGCGATGCCTATACGTTTGGTCCCATAGTCGATACCTAAATGACGCATTGGGAGCAGTGTAGCATAGACAGTCTACAATGAACTACCCCGATGCAAGCATGCGGGGTATCGGCGTTGGACTACATGGTGAAGAGTGATTGTTGTGGTGGTGCAGAGTGTAGTTGGTGGTATTCAGAATAACCTTGGTTTTTG
>SKHJ01000027.1 GCA_007116965.1 Candidatus Kaiserbacteria bacterium | reverse complement strand
CCACTGAACTATCCACTTATTAGTACGCTAGATCAGCTTGGCTTCTTTCAGAGTCTGGTATGGGCCTTTCTTAGCAATGGTGCGCAGGGCTTGGGCAGAAATCTTGACCGTTACATAGGTACCGAGCTCAGGCACGTAAATACGTTTCTTTTGTAGATTGGGTTGACGACGGACCTTGCCACAAGGATTGAACTGCGTGGCACGCGTACGGTTGCTGTAGCGTCCGCCGATCTGGGTCTTTTTACCGGTGATTTGACATTGCTTGGCCATAAACGTTTCTTTAGTGGCGCTATACTAGCACGATAGCTTGATAATGCAAGGACTCCAGCGTACTATGGGCAGACATTATTGTAGACTAGGTCTCGTATGGAAACAGATTTTATTGTACTAATCATCGCTCTCATCGTCTCGGTGGTGTTGCATGAGATGGCGCACGGTTATGCGGCTGATCGTTTGGGTGACCCTACCGCGCGGATGGCAGGCCGGCTGTCGCCCAATCCGATCGTACATCTGGATCTGCTTGGTTCGGTCATCATCCCCGGACTACTTATCTTTAGTGGGGCCGGCTTTCTCTTTGGTTGGGCCAAGCCGGTGCCGTACAACCCGTACAACCTAACGGACCAGAAATGGGGTGAGGCCAAGATCGCGGCGGCTGGACCAGCGGCGAATATCGCCTTAGCGTTCATTTTCATCGGGCTTATGTATGCCGCACCGTTTATTGGTTTGCCGAGTGAGTTTCTTAGTATCGCCTTTACCATAGTTGTCCTCAACTTCTTCTTAGCCTTCTTCAATCTGTTGCCGCTACCGCCACTGGATGGCTCTAAGATCATTCAACCCATCATTGGTTTATTTTCTATCAACGCGATGTGGCAGTACCAGCGCTTCCGTACCATTCTGGAGCAGAACGTTTTTATGGCTTTTCTGCTCATCATCTTCGTGGTCTTCTATGTCATTGGTGGTACCCTCTACCAACTAACCATTGCAGTTACACAATTCTTACTCGGCTTCTAGGCCAGGCGTTGCATATTTTTTGAAATGTAGTATCCTGAGCGGGCTTTATGGCAACCATCAATCAATTAACCAAGCGCAAGCGACGCGACCCGGTCAAGAAGAGCAAGACCGGCGCTTTGCAGAGTGGCTTTAATTCTATTAAGAATCAGCCAAACTCATACAACTCACCGTTCAAGCGCGGGGTGTGTACTCGAGTTACCACCAAGACGCCGCGTAAGCCTAACTCAGCTATCCGTAAGATTGCTCGTGTTCGCCTCAGTAACGGGTACGAGATCACTGCCTACATCCCAGGTATTGGTCACAACTTGCAAGAACACTCAGTCGTACTCGTTCGTGGTGGTCGGGTGAAGGACATTGGTGTGCAATACACCGTAGTCCGCGGTAAGTATGACGCTACTGGTGTCGATGCTCGCCGCCGCGGTCGCTCTCGCTACGGTGCTAAGCGGCCAAAAGCTGCCTAGTTACTGGCGCTTCGACCCTCCTACGTCGCTAAACTGGGCACATTTATAAATAGTCTATATTCGCTACAGATACCGGACGCGATGCAAGGGTAACCTACGGCATCAACCGATGCGAAGAACAAGAAGTGGCTGTGCCTTTTCTTACTCTTCGTCGTAGTGAATTGCTAAACAACAATTCAAACTATGCGACGACCAATCAAAAAACGACCGGTGGTCTCACCTGACGTTAAGCACGGTTCAGTTGAGGTCGAACGGCTTATCAATTACGTGATGTTGCGTGGTCAGAAAGAGACCGCGCGCAATATCGTGTACGGGGCTTTTGCTGAAATCGAAAATAGCAAAGACGGCGGTGATCCGTTGGAGGTCTTTATGACGGCTTTGCGTAACGCCGGTCCGCATATGGAGGTGCGCAGCCGTCGCGTTGGTGGTGCCAACTACCAAGTACCGCGCGAGGTACGACCAGAGCGTCGCTTGGCGCTGGCCCTGCGGTGGATCATCGCTGCTGCTCGTAGTCAGAAAGCAACGCCAATGCACAAGGCCCTCGCCCAAGAGCTAATGCTCGCCGCCAAGGAAGAAGGTGCAGCGGTCAAGAAGAAGGAAGATACGCATAAGATGGCTGAGGCGAACCGTGCGTTTGCCCACTTCGCCTGGTAGCTTCCATTTTTGAACGAATTACTTTGTCGAATACACAAAAAAAGCCGCTCCCCGGACGTTAGTCCCAGTCGCGGCTTTTTTGCTATTCTCCTCGTACTTCATTTCAAGATGGAAGCTACCTAGTAAGAAGCTGCAAAATTTGGCGCCTGACTTTGTCACGCTACGAAAAAAGCCGCTCCCTGGACATTTTAGTCCCACTCGGGTCTTTTTTCTTGCGTTCCTCGTCATCCATCCAAATTTTACAGCTTCTGATTTTGTGTTCACCGTACTATGCAGTACGTCTCACACAAAATCCCCCGTGTGCCTTGCATCTCATCTGATTTTGCGACTTTCTATAGCTACAGATTCTTTCTAAAAACACAAAAAAGCGGCATCGAGCCGCTTTTTTTTGTGTTCTCGAATTCTAATCGGCGTTGCAGCATAGTGTTTCAAAGAAGCTTGCTGGAGACTGGGCGTGGTATACTAGTGTATATTAATTATGTAACCCAATTACTATGCCTGAAGGTCTACCACGTCAATTTCAACCTGAGCCAGCAGCTGCCAATAACAATGAAGCGCCACAGTTAGAGGTAGTAGAAGTTGGGCAAGATACTGAGAGCGGATCGACCGCGGAGGTGATTGAGTTGGCAGAGCACCGCCAGCTCAAAGAAGCGGCGCCAGCTAAAGTCGAGGAGCGATTAGGTATGAGCTTGGCAGAATTTCGAGAGCTACCATGGACAGAGCGTAAGGACCGGTTGCAGCCACTCTTAGCGGAGTTCAGCCGTCGCAATGAGCAGGGATTTCCAGTTGATAATGGTCAGCGTTACGTGGCTAAGTTGGTAGCTATGCTACGGCACGAAGTGCACGAAGAAGAGTTGGCCAATACGAAAGGTTTTGCTGGTCAGTACGCGAGATTAGTTAATTATGCCGCCTAACTCTATATGCCAGTAGATTTCGACACGGCGATTGCCCATCATCTCAACAATATTAAAGGATTACAGACCGAATCAGGTCTCTTTACGGCTTCGACTCATGGGGTGGTAACAGGCTACGACAAGGCTTGGTTGCGTGATGTGTACTTTATCGTCCTTTCCTTTTATGAAACTGGTGATATCGAAACAACGCGCAAAGCCGCGCGGGCGCTACTGAGTATTTTCGTCAGACACGTTGATAAGATTGATTGGGCGATTCGGAGCAAGCCTGACTATACCTGGCAGTACATTCACGCTCGCTTCCATCCGGAAACTTTTGAGGAGTTTTGGGAGGAGTGGGGTAATAAGCAGCACGACGCAGTCGGGGAGGTGCTCAACTTGATTGTCAGCTTAGAGCTTGATGGTCACTCGGTGGTAGAGACCGAGGCTGATCGGGCCATGGTGCAGAAGATCATCGACTACTTGATAAGTATAGAGTACTGGCACGACCCTGATAATGGTATTTGGGAAGAGAATATGGAAGTACACGCCTCATCGATTGGCTCGGTAGTAGCGGCGCTCAAGAAAGCGCAGCAGGTGGAATGGTTACAGGTGCCAGATGAGGCTATCACGATGGGTGAGTCAGCCTTGCGCCATCTTTTGCCACGGGAGTCGAGTACCAAGTTTGCTGATCTGGCCTTGCTGACACTCCTGTATCCATTCCGCGTGACGACCGAGGACGAAGCGCAAGCGATTTTGCGTAACATCGAATACCACCTGACCAAGGATAGGGGCGTGATTCGCTATAAGTTTGATCGTTACTACAATGCCAACGAAGATGGTTTTAGTGAAGAGGCCGAGTGGTGTTTTGGGTTGTCGTGGTTGGCTATCATTTATGCTGAGCGAGGTGACCGCGAGCGAGCGACACACTACCTTGAACGCGCAGCTGCCTGCGTGACGCCGGAGGGCTACGTGCCAGAGCTTTATTACTCACACACCGATCGACCCAACGAGAACACGCCGCTCGGGTGGGCCGAGAGTATGTACGTAATTGCTTTGCATAAGGTACGTCAACTTGCTTGACCTAACTACCATGAAGTCAGAATATCGTATTGAGATCCCAGAGGCTTCAGTTGAAACACTTGAGTCAGTGTCAGAAGATGATCTGAATCAACTACTTCAAATTGAGGCAGATATGTTCAATGAGGGCGAGTGGTTTGATGAGTTGGAAGAATTTAGAGAAATGTTGATGTCAGAAACCGCTTGTTTATCTGTCCTCAGAAACATCAATGGTCAGATTGTAGGTTTTGTTCTAGGTGTGCCAGCATTAAATATGGTAGATAAGTTACGTAACGCTGATCCTGGGTATCAGGTTGATGAGTCTACTTTATACATTACTTCGACAGCAATTTTGCCACCGTATCGGGGAGGAGACAGTTTAGACAGGTTGATGGACTCGCTTACTAAAATAGCGAGCGAGAGGGAATACAAAACCATTTCAGCACACGTTCCTCACAGACATGTCTCGGCGTATCAGAGACGGTTTGGAGCCAAAGATATGCGGTTTATGAAAGAATGGGATGGTGCAGATATTCCGCACCACTACATTGAGTTTCCATTGGTCGTCGCGCAAGAAAATGCTGACAGTAAGTAACAGTACGAGCTATTTTATATGAAGCAGGCAGTGGTGGCAGGTGGGTGTTTCTGGGGTATGCAGGAGTTATTGCGGCAGGTGCCGGGGGTAGTGGCGACTGAGGTTGGGTACTGTGGTGGTGAAAATCAGAATCCGACCTACGAACATCATCCTGGACACGCTGAGGCAGTGCGGATCACCTACGATCCAGAGCAACTCTCCTACGAAGCTGTACTCGATTGGTTTTTTCGGATTCACAACCCAACCACCAAGAATCGGCAAGGTAACGATGTCGGTCGTTCGTACCGCTCAGCTATCTTCTACACCAGCGAAGAGGAGTTAGCTACCACACAAAAAATAATGGCACAAGTCGACGCGTCCGGTCGCTGGCCTGATCCAGTGGTGACGACACTCGAGCCGCTCACCACGTTTTGGCCAGCCGAGGAGTATCATCAGGACTACCTGCAAAAACATCCGGGTGGGTATACCTGTCACCAGGTATACGGTGATTCGTATTTAAAGCCCTAGCTCAACGTAATTTAGTAGCGCCAAGATCATCCATCAGTGAGGGTTCGACCATCGGGTGGAGGACGACAGCCGTTAGTTGCTCACCGGTATGGTGCGTAAGGTGCGGTAGGGCTGCTTCTTGGATCTCGGTATACGCAGTGGCGAGATTGTCGGTGTCAAGCAGGCCGACACTGACCAGACGATCATGATAGAACCAATCAAAGAGGTCAGGATCGAGGCGTGAGCTGTCGCCGCCGACCTGGCGGAGTTGGTCGCTCAAGAGACGCAAGGTCAGTTCATTACTAAGCTGGACGCGCTTGCCAGCTGTAAGTGCTTGAAACTCAGTCCGGTCAACCAGAATCTGCATATGCAGCTTCTCTTTCTTCTTTTTTTCGATGATACCGACGATGCCGAGCGGAATGATAGTACCGACGGTGCCGATGGCTACCAACTTGGGTGACTCGTATTGTCGCGACCAGGCAAGCAGACTCTGCTTAAGGGTCAGTTGCTCAATAGTACTAGCTTCCTCGAGTTCAAAGAGTAACCAACGAGCGCGCACAACGGCTTCGTCGAGGTCTTGGACTTGGATATAGCTGGAGCACGTGGTTGGGGTCTTGAGGTCGTAGGCAGCGTTGTACGGTACGTGGCCAAACAACTGCCATATGGCGTCTTGTAAGGTCAACGAGAATTCTTCATCGCGGCTGGCGTATTCAAGTAACGTGGACGCAACGGTCTGTAGTTGGTTGCTGGTAGTGTGGCCGGTGTACATAGAGCAAAATAATGATAGGCTAGTAATACGGTCATTGTACCGCTTTTTAACCAGACTTGTCGAATTGGTCCTGTGACCTACTGTCAACAAGCTATAATACGTATACTATGCAAAGGTTTTTCATTCTACTCACCGTCGTCTTAGTCGCTATTCTTGGGTATTGGTGGTGGCAAGGGCAGGGCGATGTCACCCTCAATGGTGAAATGATTGCCTGTCCGGCTGATGCTCGCATCTGTCCAGATGGGAGTGCGGTTGGACGGGAAGGTCCGGAGTGCCAGTTTGCCGCGTGCCCGGCCGAGCCAGTACCTGATGATGTGCAAGCGCAGATAGACGAAAAAACTGAGAATATTGTCGTTACTAACCCACCTGCTGGCAGTTATATTGCTAGTCCGCTCCAGATCAGCGGTGAGGCCCGCGGCACATGGTTCTTTGAGGCAGACTTTCCGGTGGTCCTAACTGACTGGGATGGCCTGATCATCGCCGAGCATTTTGCGACGGCCCAAGGCGAATGGATGACGGAAGACTTTGTACCTTTTTCTTCAGAGTTGGAATTTGACAGTCCATACAATGAGGGTGATCCAGACTTTATGCAGCGTGGCTGGTTGATCTTGCAGCGCGATAATCCGACTGATGACCCAGCCTTTGATGATGCGGTAGAGATTCCGGTTTGGTTTACACCAGCAGCAAGTGAATAATCAAACGTATTGGCCAGGTCTAGTGGGGTAGTTAAGTATGATTCGTGAACGCTTACAGACTTTGGTAGAGACCAAACATTTCCAGCGCTTCATCATTCTTATCATCGTTCTCAACGCCATTACGTTAGGTCTTGAGACCGCGCCAGAGTTGGTCGGTGAGTGGATGGGGGTGCTGCTAGTGTTGGATACACTATTCCTTGCTATCTTTACTGTTGAGATCGGATTAAAACTGGTAGCGTACCGACTGACATTCTTCCGCAGTGGCTGGAATCACTTTGATTTTGCTATTGTGGCAGTCTCGTACTTGCCGTTTATTGAGGGACTTTCGGTCTTACGAGCTTTGCGTGTTTTGCGTCTAATTAGCACGGTTCCCGCCTTTCGTAAAGTAACGCAAGCGTTCTTTGCGGCCATGTCTGGCTTGGTCGCAGTGGGCGCTATCCTACTATTGGTTTTCTACGTGGGGGCAGTGATGGCGACAAAATTGTTTGGAGCGACCTTTCCTGAATGGTTCGGTACTATCGGTCGTTCACTCTACTCCCTCTTCCAGGTTATGACCTTAGAGAGCTGGTCGATGGGGATCGTGCGACCAGTAATGGAAGTCTATCCGTACGCCTGGGCCTTTTTTGTACCCTTTATCTTTGCGACAACCTTCGCAGCCTTGAACTTACTAATTGGTGTCATCGTCAATTCGATGCAAACCTTACACGATAAGTCGACGCAGAAGTTATCAGAACAAATGAATGAGCAGGATAAGGAGCGAGCGGCCTTAAAGCAACAATTACAAGCAGTGGAGGAGACCTTGCGCGACATCCAACGACGTCTATAGCGAGGTCTGTAACAGAACGGCGGCCTACTGGTGGTAAGCATGCCAGCTTCCAAGCACATTCTGCTACACTACTCTATATGCACAAGGTTTGTCGTCAGGTCACGCAATTCGTCTGGGAGCATAGTGTAGCTTTGCTGATTGTAGCAGGTGGGGTTGGTCTGTTGCTCTGGTGGATATTTAGTGATCCGATAGGTGTGGCCCGAGAGCAGGCGCTCCAGCAAACAACCCAGTCGCAACCAGCAATCCCGGTACGTGACACTGATCTGGCCGAGACATCCGAGATTTTTTCTGGTATTGGCACACTACGCGAGCTATTGCCAGCTGAGTCTCCGTTGGCATGTGAGGTGTGGCGCGAGACGATTAATGTACAGACAGAAGGAATGGTCTTTATCGAAGCCTCGTCGGTGCGAGTCAGCGAAACGGTGCAGACGTCTGGAGGTGAAGAGTCCGTACTCAACTACATCAGCACACCGACCGAAGAGACACAATGGGTCCGTCTGGCTCCAGGTGAGACAGAACGTCTCACTGATGCAACGGCGGTGACTGCACGACAGGGTTGGTCTATGGATACTGAATTTGCCTATCAGTGCGATCAGTGGCAAGTTGATCGTTCAGTCTTTACTGCACCGGACTACCTCTCTTTGTGATCGTTATCAGGCAAGGTACGCATTCGCCTACCTTGCCAGCGCCGAACAAGCGCGCTGATAGATACTGCGACAATGAAGATTACAGCGGCAAGGCCTAGGTACGACCAGTTAATAACGTTGATGGTCAAACCTTCGGCGAGTAAGGTCTTGAGATTAATACTAGCCCCGAGCGAGACAAATAAGGCAGTACCCGGTAGGATGCCTAGCAAAGTACCTATCGCGTAGGGAGTGAGGCGAAGTTTAAGCACTCCGGCTAGGTAGCTGATCACGTCAAAAGGGAGAAACGAGAGACGCAAGAATAAGATCGACTCAAACGTCCGTTGCTGGAGCAGCCGACGCCAGCTGGCCATCTCGGTGATGTCAGGGATACGGTTGGAACGGTTGAACCAACGACCAATCGCGTACGCCAAGAGGGCAGAGGCGAAGGCGCCAATAATAGTGAGACTCAGACCAAACGTGAAGCCAAAGAAGGTTCCAGCTAAGACACTCAGCCATAAGGCCGGGAAGAATAAGAGTGGTCGAAAAGTATAAACCACGATGAATAGGGCGGGCCCCCACACACCGCTGGTAATGGTCTGCAATAAGGCAATGGTTGTCTCCGCATCTGTTTGTCCCGAGCGACCGAGCCAGGCGTAGACGAGACTGACCAACACTATCCAGACGACCAAAATACTAGCAAGAGGAATAACCTTCCGTACTAGGTGCCACAGGTCGCGACGCCAGTGGGCGAGTAGGTGTGTCAGGAATTGGTCGTTAGCGTGCTTAATATACTGGCTGTATGTTGGGTAGGGATAGATAGTTCGTGCCAAGCGAGGTAAGCTCCATTTATTGTCAATGGCCAGAGTGAAATAGCCGATCAGCTCTCCGGCCTGCGGTAACATCATTTGGGCGCCGAGAATGCGACCTGTCAGTCGTTTGATGATAACAATCAGACAGCCGGCAGATTCGCCAGCTACCAACGCCCGATCAGCTGTGCTGGCTGGGATATGCAGGTGGAGGACACTATCTTGTCCATAGCGTAGTTTGGCTTGTTCCCAAGTGAGACCAACTTGAGCCACTTCTGGCTGGAGGTAGGTTACGGCTGGAACAGAACGGCGTCGCTGTCGACCCAAGATGCCACGGCTGATGATATGAGTGACCACTTGACGGGCACTAGCCTCAGCGCTGTGGGTGAAGGTACTTTGGGAAGTGACGTCACCGATCGCGTATACTCGAGGGTTGGTCGTGCGCCAGCTGGTGTCGACGGTGATCCACTGACCGTCAGTTGCAATACCAGCCTCGCTTAAGCCAGCAGGGATGTTTGATTGGCGTCCGATGGCGAGTAATATCTTATTGTACGGTATCCGGATGGGATGCGTAGCGGTTGGTGTTTGGATCAAGGCTTGACGATTCTCGACACGGGTGACGGTAGCCTCCGTAATGATTCGGACACCGTCACTGGTGAGACGTTGGTGAATTTGTTCGGCAATCTCAGCTGGTTCGCGGCTAGCTATTCGCTCCCCACCTTCAATTAAGGTCACCTGACTACCAAGTAACTGCATCGCTTGCGCCAGTTCGAGCCCAATCGCGCCGGCGCCGATGATAAGCAATCGCTCGGGTGTGGTGGTCTGATCAAAAAAGGTAGTATTGGTCAAAACATCCTTTTTTTCAGCCCCAGGAATATCAATGGTGCGAGGATGGGAACCGGTGGCGATGATGGCTCGTTTGAAGCGATAATTGGTCTGATCTACGGTGATGGTAGTTGGGCTGGTGAAGTGAGCAGTGCCGCGACAGAGAGTGATGCTGGCCGCCTGGAGCCGCTCTGGTGATTCGTGGTCTTGGGCAGTTTGAATACACGAGCGGACGTACTGCCAAGCGTTGATACGGCCTTGTTCTTCAGCGATATTTTGGTCTCGAGCAGCTCGAACTGTGTGGTAAGTATGGGCGTAGCTTATGAGGGCCTTGCTCGGGATACAGCCACTATTGGTGCATTCGCCGCCGAGTTCGGCGGCTTCGATCAAAAGTACTGAATGGCCGGTCTTGGCTAGACCAAAAGCAGCGGTCAAGCCACCAGAGCCGGCGCCAATAATAACAATATCGAATTGCGTCCGTTTCATAACAGTATTTAAGTGACAACATCATTGTAGCAGGCTCGCAATTAGCTGGCTAACTCAGCGGAAGACCCCGATTCTCTTGCTGAAATGGTGCGTATACCGTATAGTAGTGCCGTCTAAGCCAAACAGAGGCCTTTTCTTAATTGGTCGATGCGTTGCTTTATGCGCCTTGTATAACCAAAAAGAAGAAGACGGTTTATTATCCACGTATTTATTATAATAACTTTAGTATTATGGCCCGTGAATTTTCCATCGAACGAATGCGTAACTTCGGTATTGTTGCTCATGTCGATGCCGGTAAGACTACCACCTCAGAACGTATTCTTTTTTATACTGGTATGACCCATAAGTTGGGTGAAGTCCATGATGGTGAGACAGTCACCGACTGGATGGAGCAAGAGCGAGAGCGAGGTATCACTATCACCGCCGCCGCCATTTCTTGCAATTGGTCAAAGACCCTCGAGACCGATCGCAAGGACAAGAGCAAGATGTATACCTTCAATATCATCGACACACCAGGCCACATTGACTTTACGGCGGAAGTCAAGCGTTCGATGCGGGTTCTAGACGGTGCCATTGTCGTCTTTGACGGCGCTGCAGGCGTAGAGCCACAGACAGAAACGAACTGGGGATATGCTGACGAGGCCAACGTGCCACGTATCTGTTTTATCAATAAGATGGATAAGCTCGGGGCCGACTTTGATGCAGCGGTGAAGTCAATCGAGGACCGTCTGACCAAAAAGGCTGTTCGTATCCAACTGCCAATTGGTGCTGAAAATGATATGAGCGGAGTCATTGACCTCATTACTATGAAAGCGTACCGCTTCGGTGGTGAGATGGGTACCGAGGTGACCGAGGAAGACATCCCGAGTGAGTTACAGGCAGAAGCAGAGAAGTGGCGCGGTGTTCTCATTGAGAAGGTGGTAGAACACGACGATGCTTTGATGGAGGCGTATCTGGGGGGTGAAGAGCCTGCTCTAGAAGATCTTAAAAAGACACTACGTAAAGCGGTGATTGCTAATGAAATATTCCCGATCATGACAGGAACTGCCCTACAAAACATCGGGGTGCAGTTGGTTTTAGACGCCGTCGTTGATTATTTACCTTCGCCAACTGATCTGCCGCCGGTTGAAGGTATTAACCCAAAGAACGACGAGACAGTCAGTCGTCAAGCGTCAGACGAGGAACCATTTTGTGGCCTGGTCTTTAAATTGCAAGACGACAAATTTGTTGGGCAGCTAGCCTTTTTCCGGGTCTACTCGGGGGTTGTTAAGTCGGGTACCTATATCCTCAATGCGTCCACCGGTAACAAAGAGCGTGTTGGTCGCATCGTCCGTCTACAAGCGGATAAGCGAGCTGAGATAGAAGCGGTGTATGCCGGAGAGATTGCTGCAATGGTCGGACTCAAGGAGGTAAAGACCTCCGACACGCTATGCGACGAAGCAGCGCCGATAGAATTAGAGCAGATCTCTTTCCCGAAGCCAGTGGTCGCAGTGCGAGTAGAACCTAAGACCAAAAACGACCAAGAGAAGATGAGTACCGCGTTGCGCCGTTTGGCTGACGAAGACCCAACGTTCACAGTCTCGACCGACGAAGAGACACTCGAGACGATCATTGCTGGTATGGGTGAGCTTCATCTCGATATTATTGTCGATCGCATGAAGCGAGAATTTGGAGTGGAAGCCAATATTGGACAACCGCAGGTGGCGTATCGCGAGACTATTCAAGGCACAGCTGAAGCTGAACACAAATACATTAAACAGACCGGCGGTCGAGGTCAGTATGGTCACGTGAAGATTCGCATCAAACCGTTGGAGTCGCTGGCAGAGGATGAAACTGTCGCCAAGAATGTGACCAGAGAAGATCACTTCGAATTCGTCAATAATATTAAAGGTGGTGTCATTCCCAATGAGTATATCCCAGCGGTCATGAAAGGTTGTAAAGAAGCAATGGCACGTGGTCTGGTGGCCGGCTATAAGATGGAAGACGTTTCGGTCGAGCTGTTTGACGGCTCATACCACGATGTCGACTCCAGTGAGATTGCCTTTAAGATGGCAGCCATCAACGCTTTTAAAGAAGCGGCGCAAAAAGCTAACGCTGTTATTCTTGAGCCAATTATGAAAGTCGAGGTCCGTACTCCGGATGAGTTTATGGGAGATATTACCGGTAATATATCTTCCAAACGAGGTCTAATCGAGCAGAGCTCTGAATTGGCAGGCAAGACCATTGTTAATGCGAAGGTGCCACTTTCAGAGATGTTCGGGTACACCAATACGTTGCGCTCGATGACTCAGGGTCGGGCGAGTATGACGATGGAGTTTAACCACTACGAGGTGGTGCCGCCTAATATCGCTGAAGAAATCAAACGTTCTCGCGGTCTGTAATTATTGACTGAGCCAGTGCAGATAACAGGCAGGGGATAGCTTGCACATTAAGCATAAATCTGTATACTGCTCCACCGAAGCTACTAAGACCTACGTCCAGCCCCAGTTTGGGGTAGTACCCCAAACTGGGGCTGGACCAATGGGCGCTCAGCGCAGAGTAGTGAGAAGGAAAAAATAACCTCACACTACGTTTGCTTGCGCAGGTCACAGTGGTGGGTTACTAACAAAGTGTGACACAGGTATAAGTATGAAATGTATTGTTGGAATAAAACTTGGTATGACGCAGGTGTTCGATGAGCACGGCGTCTGTCATCCGGCCACTATCTTGGAGGCCGCTCCAGCTACGGTCGCTGGAGTACGAACGACTGATACTGACGGCTACTCAGCGTTGCAGCTAGCGACCGGTAGCCAAAAACCAGAGCGTCTCAGTAAGGCACGGCGCGGGGTACATGACACAGCTCGGTACGTTCGGGAATTTCGTGTTCGCCCACAAGCCACGGCAGCACTAGCTGAATTGAAAGTAGGCGATACGCTCTCGGTCGAACAATTTAATGTAGGTGATACTGTCAGTGTCTCAGCTACCTCAAAAGGAAAGGGTTTTCAGGGAGTAGTCAAGCGACATGGTTTTGCTGGTGGTCCCAAGACCCACGGTAATAAACATCACGAACGAGCGCCTGGTTCGATTGGTGCTACTGGCGTACAGCGAGTCCTGAAAGGAACCAGAATGGCCGGCCGTATGGGCGGCGATCGAGTGACGGTCAAAAATCTCGAGGTAGTACAGGTACAACCCGAAGCCAACCTACTACTCGTGCGTGGTGCTGTGCCAGGTCGACGCGGCTCCCTAGTAGAGGTTCGCGGCTAATCTAATTGAATGCGTATGAATACAACAATCTATAAACAAGACGGCAGCAAAGGTGGTTCGATCCAACTACCGGAGACTGTCTTTGGCGTACCCTTCAATCCGGATCTGGTGCATGAAGTGGTGGTGGCTATGCAAGCTAATGCGCGCGCTGGTACTGCCCACACCAAGGACCGTAGCGAAGTGGCAGGGGGCGGAAAAAAGCCTTGGCGGCAAAAAGGCACTGGCCGAGCTCGCCATGGTTCGCGTCGGTCACCCATTTGGACCGGTGGCGGGGTAACGTTTGGGCCACGCAACGAGAAAGACTTTAGCAAGAAAATCAACAAAAAAGTGCGAGCCAAGGCTCTGGCATCAGTTTTGTCGAAAAAATACAGCGATGGCGAAGTAGTGGTCGTAGAGAAGTTTGATTTTGCTGAACCGAAGACTGCCGCCGCTAAGCAAGTATTACATGTCTTAGCTAAGGTAACCGAGCATGCTGATCTTGCTACGAAGCGAAAGAACGCGGCATTGATAGTGCTTGGTAGTCGAGACTTGACGACCGAAAAGAGCTTTCGTAATTTTGGTAACGTGGCCGTGGTACAAGCAAAAGATGTCAATCCGGTCGATTTACTCACCTATAAGTACGTGCTGGTCAGCGACCCTGAAACTGTTGTCGAGATATTGACCGCTCGAGTCAGCACCCTAACAAAATAAGTATGGCATTGTTTGGAAAGAAAAAAGAGACAAAAGCAACTGAAGCGGCAAACCCCACCACGATTTCTACGGCCGCATCAGATTCAGCGAGCGAATTCGATCTGGCAGCAATTTTGCGCCGCCCTCGTATTACGGAGAAGGCGTTTGCTCTGAGTCAAAAAAATGTATATACGTTCGAGGTAGCACCACACGCTAACAAGTACCAGGTTGCAGCTGCTATCAAACAAGTCTATAAAGTCACACCAAAGCGGGTAAATATTGTTAATCGTCGGCCTCGCACGCAGCGTTCGCTGATGCGTAATCGAGCGACACACCAGCCAGGAGTATGCAAGGCGTACGTCTACCTAGACAGTGGCGACACTATTAGCTTTATGTAAGTCGTATGAAATCCTATAAACCAACATCACCAGGTCGACGTGACGGTACTGTCATCGAGTATCGTAAAAAACTTTCTACGACCAAGAGTCAACCACTCAAGCGCTTGACTGTCGGTCGGAGCCAAACTGGTGGCCGCAATAGCTATGGCCGTATTACTGCCCTTAATCGTGGCGGCGGCAACAAGCGCAAATATCGCCAAGTTGATTTTCGTTACGATAAGCGAGACATTCCGGCTCGTGTTGAACAGATCGAGTACGATCCGTACCGAACAGGCTTCATCGCACGTATCGTATACCAGGACGGTGAACGACGTTATATTTTAGCACCGCAAGTACTGAAAGTCGGGGATATGGTATTGACCAGCGCCGAAGCACAACCAAGTACCGGCAATCGTCTGCCTCTTGGGGAGATACCAATTGGTTCGTTCGTCTACAATGTAGAACTCAAGCCCGGTGCTGGTGCCCGTTTGGTCCGCTCGGCCGGTAATTACGCCGAGGTGGTAGCGCATGATGCAGGCTATACGCAGCTAAAGCTGCCTTCAACCGAAATTCGTAAGATCATTTCGACGGCTTGGGCATCAATCGGCGCGGTCTCCAATGAAGAGTATCGTCTGGTCAGCCTCGGTAAGGCGGGACGAGCCCGTCATATGGGTCAGCGACCCAAAACTCGCGGGAGCGCCAAGAATGCGGTTGACCATCCACACGGTGGTGGAGAAGGTCGTAGTCCCCGTGGCCACCGTCGTGCTCGCACCAAGCAGGGTCGACCGGTCGGTAAGGGACAGAAGACTCGCTCACCAAAGAAATACTCAAACTACGCTATCGTGCGTCGACGTAAACCAGGTCGACTTATGGGCGGAAAGAGGTAAACTAAAAGAACACCTCATTAAGAGGTGTTCTTTTGTTTCGTACGTGCATTTCTGCACGTACGACCGCTTTCCGAGCCGCACCCCAAGAGTACTTATATTTTTATACTCCCGTTGGTCATTAAAAATACTGGCGCACCCAGCCCCACTTTCCACGGCACGGTATCATATTCCATAGTAAACCCACGATATGAAACACGGCCACACTCGTATATAAATGCGTACCGAAAGTGGGGCTGGAGTCCAGAATCGCAAGTTTTTATCTAGAAAAGGAAGTTCAAACCTAATTTTTTTGCTTGCGTGAGGCCGCCGCTATTGCCCAAGCTTGCAAAACCAATGACTTCTGATACTATACTGCCACCGCTACAGCTCTCTAGTAGCTGCGAGGTGAGATGTCATGCGACTGCTCTTTCACAGAAGCGTGCGCACAGTGGTAGCGCGATAGTTCTCGCGCCGTTACCACTCTGCACACGCTACGTACGTTTCGGTTACGTATAGCAGCTGTGGCGGATTAACCATCTAACTAGACTAATCATATGGCAGATGCATTTGATCGTTCCAAGCCACATGTGAACGTCGGTACCATTGGTCACGTCGACCACGGTAAGACCACGCTCACAGCTGCAATCTTGCAGACACTCAACGCTAAGGGTGATGGCTACGCTGCAAACGTAAAAGCAGTAGAAGATATTGACAAGGCGCCAGAGGAAAAGGCGCGTGGTATTACCATTTCTCTCTCGCACTCTGAGTACGAGACACCAAACCGTCACTACGCTCACATTGACGCTCCAGGTCACGCCGACTACATCAAAAACATGATCACGGGTGCTGCCCAGATGGACGGCGCAGTATTGGTGGTGGCTGCCACCGATGGCGCGATGCTTCAGACACGCGAGCACGTACTTTTGGCCAAGCAGGTCGGAGTACCAAAGATGATCGTCTTCCTCAACAAGTGCGATATGGTTGATGATGAGGAAATGATTATGCTCGTTGAAGAAGAGCTTCGTGAACTACTCGACAAGCATGGTTTTGATGGCCAAAACGCGCCAGTAATTAAGGGTTCAGGCCTCAAAGCCCTGGAAGATCCGAGTAGTGAGTGGGGTGAAAAGATCATCGAACTTGCCGATGCTATGGACACATGGTTCCCGACGCCAGAACGTGATCTAGACAAGCCGTTCTTGATGCCAATCGAAGACGTCTTCTCTATTGAAGGTCGTGGTACCGTAGTAACTGGACGTGTTGAACGAGGTGCTATCAAAGTCGGTGAGGAGGTGGAGATTGTCGGTATCAAGGATACTGCTACGACTACCGTGACTGGTGTTGAGATGTTCAACAAGCAGCTCGATGCAGCCCAAGCTGGCGACAACGCAGGTATCCTCTTGCGCGGCACCAAGAAAGATGAGGTGCACCGTGGTCAAGTCTTGGCCAAGAAAGGTTCAGTCACACCACACACAGAATTTGAAGCAGAGGTCTATGTTCTCTCTAAGGAAGAAGGTGGTCGTCACACACCGTTCTTCACTGGCTATAAGCCACAATTCTATATGCGGACCACTGACGTCACCGGTGAGGTAACGCTGGCTGAAGGTGTTGAAATGGTCATGCCTGGTGACACCGCTACCTTTAAGGTCAAGCTGGTCTCACCAATTGCGTTAGAAGAACAGCAGAACTTTGCTATCCGTGAAGGTGGTAAGACGGTTGGTGCCGGTGTAGTCACCAAGATCGTCGCCTAATAGAACAGTAACCTGTCGCAATTCACGTATGGCTACCAACTCATCAGCAAAAGAAGCTAAGACAAGTACTGATATCAGTAAGTTAAGGATCCGAGTACGAGCGTACGAGCACAAGATCCTTGATATGTCGGTCAAGCAGATCATGGACACAGCCCTGCGCTTTGATGCCGAGGTTGTCGGTCCAATTCCGTTACCAACAGATATCAAACGATATACGGTCAACCGCTCTTCATTCGTATATAAAGATGCGCGAGAACAATTCGAAATGCGAATGCACAAGCGAGTCATCGATATCAAGAATCCAAGTCCCAAGGTCATCGAAGCACTAACCAACCTTTCATTACCGTCAGGTGTTAGTATTGATGTCAAGATGATCTAAGGCCAATTGAATTGCTTCGACAATAGAAAAACCCCACCCGTAGTGGGGTTTTTCTATTACGTCCCTGGTTGCCGTCTTCGTTGTGAGTGAATGAAATGGGCGACGTCCTTATGGTGCTGCAGGCGTGCGACAATTTCCTGACACACGTGTGGGGAGGTGGTGTGAACTGCCAGTTTTTGAATCCCATTGCCGGTAATCTGCAGTTCACAGCCAGCCCGCGTGTGTACGATGGTAATACGTTGACTTCGAGAGCGTCTGGCGGCAATTTCACCAGGCGCGATCATTTTGATGCCATCGATATCTTTGATGATGCGCATCACCTTATCTGCCGTCTTGGTCAAGGTGGTGTGTGAGCGACCACGAGTCTTTGGCATAGATGGTCGCAGTATACCGACCAAGCTTGGTCTCGTCCAGAAAGTAAGGTAATGTGTACACACATTTGGCACTTTTCATTATCATTATGAAATGTGTGTATCTATGGCTAAAACTATACAAGAAGAACGCTGGCGGTGGCTGAAACCGATTATCAATAAGGAAATT